>CAJKJS010000293.1 GCA_905200265.1 uncultured Oscillospiraceae bacterium | reverse complement strand
GGGCCTGCTCGTATGCATAGGCGAACTGTTCTTCCGGGCGGAAGGACTTAGGGCCGGGCTCATCATGTTCCGGAAGATGTTTACCGACTTTCACTTTACCGCCTTGGCGGACAACTCGATTTTCACCATTGGCATGGATAAACATGATTTTCTGATTGTGTTCCTTGTGATGGTGCTGATCTTCCTGATTAGTTTGCAACAGGAAAAAGGTATTGTGCTGCGAGAGAAAATAGCAGCCCGTCCCATTGCCGTTCGATTTGTGGTTTACTATCTGCTTATCTTGTTGATTGTGATTTTTGGTGCCTATGGAGCCGGTTATGTACCGGTTGATCCGATTTATGCAGGGTTCTAAGGAGGAAATACCATGACATATGTAAAACGTGGCGCTGCCGTGGTGCTCTTTCTGGCAGGACTGATCGGGTTATTGTGGAGTTTTTCGTGGTTAGTGACCCCGAAAAACAATATGAAAGAGTTTGGCATGGAAGAAGTTTCGGCCAACGGTATACTGGGCGAAAAGGAGAATACCGTTGATGTGTTGGTGTTGGGAGACAGCGAGTCCTACTCGGCTATTACGCCCATGCAGCTGTGGAAAGAGACCGGTTATACCGCTTATGTTTGTGGCAGCAGCGCGCAAACCTTGGATTATAGCAACCGGCTGCTGCACCGGGCTTTTGAAAAGCAGTCCCCCAAAGTGGTGATTTTGGAAACCAATGCCATTTTTCGTAACGTTTCCCTTTCCAAAGCCATGCTGGCAACCCTGGGAAATACGTTACCGGTTTTTCAGTATCATGACCGATGGAAGGATCTAAATGGCAATGATTGGCAGGGAAATGTCAAATTCACCTGGACCAACGATTTAAAAGGCTATCGATATAACAAAAATGTAGTGCCCAGCAAAGTGATGGATCATATGGCACCCACGAAAGACATTGCACGGATTCCGGAACTTAACCGCCAATATGTAGAATCCATGAAAAGTTTTTGCGATGAACACGGTGCCAAGCGGGTATTCCTCAGTACGCCCAGTACGGTGAACTGGAATTATAAACGGCACAATGCGGTGGCACAGCTGGCGGATGATCTGCAATGTGACTATGTTGACTTGAACCTATTGACCGAAGAAGTTCCCATCAACTGGCGCACGGATACCCGTGATAAAGGCGACCATTTAAATCATGCCGGCGCGGTTAAGGTAACGCGGTATTTAGGTGTTTATCTACAGAAACGCGGGGAACTGACCGACCATCGGGATGACCCATACTATGCCAAATGGAATGACTCTTTACAGAAATATGAGGCAACCGTCAAAGCTAAATAACAGCGATAGCGCAAGAAAAGAGACGCCCCCGATTTTCAGCAGGGTATTCCTGCCAAAACCGGGGGCGTCTCTTTATGATGGGAAATCGTTTTGTATCAGATTTTTTATTGGTTTTTCCCGTGGCCTGCACTGCCATGATGGCCGGAACCGCTCGTTGCATTTCCACTGCCGGTGCCGTCGCACATACCATTGCCGTTTCCGGTGCCGGAACCATCGCATACACCGTTGTTGTTCCCGTTGCCAGCACTGATACAGGAACCGTCACAAATGCCGGTACCATTGCAGGAGCCGTCGCACACGCCGTTCCCGTTGCCATACCCGGCGCCGGTGCAAGTTCCGTCACAAACGCCGGTACCATTGCAGGAGCCGTCGCACACGCCGTTCCCGTTGCCATACCCGGCGCCGGTGCAAGTTCCGTCACAAACGCCGGTACCATTGCAGGAACCGTCGCACACGCCGTTGCCGTTGCCATTTCCGGCACCGATGCAGGAGCCATCGCAAATGCCGGTGCTATTGCAGGAGCCATCACATACGCCATTGCCGTTCCCAATACTGGAAACCGTGGACGAAGAGGAAGAAACGGATTCTTCCTGCATGCTCAGTTTCGCTTCTCTACATTCATCCAGGCGGTCGTTTTCAGCGGCAATTTCTCCGTACGTTTTGCCGGTTTCGGCCCGTTCCTGCTGCACGTCTTCCAGGCTCATACCGGTTACACCGGCAGCGGCCTGGGCCGGCGATTGATAAGTGGCTTCGGCAAGAGCCGGAATCGCAAATGCACCACAGACCAGCAGGACAGCTGCGGATAAAAGCAAAATTTTTGATCGTTTCATTTGTATACACCCTTTCTGAAATGGAAAACACGGAACCTCTGTTTCCTTGTGCTGCAAGTTTATCATAGAGGATACTTGTGGCAAAAGTGTGTTTTTTTCGTCTTTTTTGTTCCGCTGGAAAAAAACTTTTGCTATACTTAACTTAAAAAGGGGGGTAACGTATGATGAAAATGCTGATTGCCGACGATAACCGGGCCATTTTAGAGGTTTTGCAGCGGTATGCCCAGGACGAAGGGTTCCAGGTTACCACGGCGGAGGATGGTGAAACCGCTTGGGAACTATGTCAGAAACAGGACTTTTCCGTGATTTTGCTGGATGTTATGATGCCGGGACTTGACGGCTTTACGGTTTGCCGCCGTATTCGGGAACAGTCTATGGTGCCTATCCTGATGATTACAGCCAGGGGAGAAGATTATGAGCGCATTATGGGGCTGGAAATCGGAGCCGATGATTATATTGTGAAACCTTTCGTACCGGCGGAAGTGATGGCCCGTGTAAAAGCCATTCTTCGCCGGGTAGACGGCGGTGCCAGCCGTAAGAAAAATATACACACGTTCGCGGGGCTGAGGGTGGATCTTGACACTTTTTCGGTTTCCATCCAGGGACAGGATGTGCCCCTGACGAAAAAGGAAATTGAAATTTTATGGATTCTATTGTGCCATCCGAATCAGGTTTTTACCCGCGACCACCTGCTGGACAGTGTGTGGGGATATGATTATGA
>CAJKJS010000292.1 GCA_905200265.1 uncultured Oscillospiraceae bacterium | reverse complement strand
TCCTTTTCCATAGGCTTACTGTCTGTTTGGTACAATTACTCTGCGGGAGCTTCGGCCTTCTCCCCGGCTGCCGGGTGTTCCGTCAACACCCCACGGTCCATTTCGCATACCGTATCGCACAGCGCTTCGATATCCTCCACATAATGGGACGAAAGTACAATGGTCGTCCCCTGGTCCCGCAAATCCCGCAGCACCTGCCGGATCTCCAGCACCCCGTGTTTATCCAGCCCGTTCATCGGTTCATCCAGTACCAGCAGCGGCGGGTTTTCCATAATCGCCTGCGCAATGCCCAGCCGATGCCGCATACCTAAAGAATATTTGCTCACATGCTTTTTGTCGTCCGGGTTCAGCCCCACCAGCTGGATGACCTCCCGAATTCGTTCTCGGGTAATATTCCCCCGGATACCCGCCAACAGTTGCAGGTTTTTCATCCCGTTCATGCTGCCGATAAATCCGGGGTCCTCGATAATCACACCGATCTGCTGGGGCGCCGCTGGTTTTACTTTGCGGCCATCCACATAGATGTCCCCTTCTGTCAATTCCATAAACCCGCAGATGCACTTAAACAGCACGGTTTTCCCCGAGCCATTGCGCCCGATCACCCCGTGGATTTTTCCTTTTTCGAACGACACGTTCACGTCGTCCAGCGCTACGGTATCTGAAAAACGCTTTACGGCGTTTTTTACTTCGATCATCTTGTCCGCCATGGTCACAGCCCTCCTTTTTGCATGGTCATATCCTTTTTACATACGGTGATCACCGACCCCACCGCCAACACCACAATGGCGATCAGCAGCACACAAAGCCCTTCCATTTCCGTGGGGCGTGGCCCACCCGACAAAAAGGCCGGGCAAATCCACGTAAAAGGCGAAATCCAATAGATTCCTTCCCCAAAAAACATGGAACCGACATAAAACACAAAGTACGACAGGAAAATAAACACACCGCCCACGGCTACGCCCAAACTGCGGCCGCTGATCACATTGAAAAACAGGGCCACCATTCCCACAAAACAGGGCACCAGCCACAGGAAAAGGGCCCCTATCAATCCATACATAGGCCCGCTATATTGAGTCAGCGCCAAATCGGAAGTATAAAGGGTTCCCGTGTAATCAGAAGGAAACTGAGTCAGAGCCTTTAGCACACTGCCCCAATCGCCGGAAAAAGACAAGTTGGGCGACAGGATCAGCAGCATGCACACCACATTGAATACCATGTACACAAACGAGGATTCGATGATATATACCACTTGTCCCAAAATCCAGTTGCGCCGCCCGGTGCGGATGACCACAAACGGCGTGTGCCCGTCCGCAAAAGGCGCATTGCAGTAAAATAGCAGTAAGAGACAGCCAATCAGAAGCGTCATGGCTGTATTTCCATAGCTGAAAGCCAGCCCCCAGGGCGTGACGGGAACATCTACTTGCAACGAATAGCGGGTCACCCCTTCCCATGTCCACACCATCATCAACGCCGACATGAGGAATACCACATAGATTTTCGGCTCCACGGCCCACTTTTTAAAATTCACATGGGCGCAGGTCAGCACGGTTCTCATGTTACGCATTTTGCTGCCTCCTTTTCCCATTGGCAACCGACGCCAACGTTAAGATCACCATGTACGCAAGGCAAACCCCTACATGCAGTAATAGCGTTTGCCCGGGTTCTGGGAAGTCATATATATAGGCGGTTAAATTTCGCACATTGCACCATGCCAGCTCCGGCGGCCAATACTGGTCAAACCACATGACGAACATGTAAATCACCGAGGGCGCTGCCAACGTCACATACAAATTAGGTACACAGGTGGACACAAACACCCCCACAGCTGTCCACACGCCCGCTGTAAACATGTAGTGGATCATATAAAAAAGCAGCGTGATAACAGGCTGCCCCTGGCAACCAAACTGATAGTACGAATAGTCGGCTTGTATACCATCCATGAACGCTCTGCCATTCAAAAATGCCACTACGCTATACAGCAATACCCCTGCTATGAAAACGCCCATGGCCGACAGGATGGCTGCCACTGTTTTACATGATACATACCGTCCGGTTCCCGCGCGGATGGCCCAAAATGGGATGGCGCCACCCGTATCTTCCATGGCATAAAAGCATCCAAAAGGAATCACCGGCAGCAGCGCCAGGATCATCATTTCGGCTCCAGTTCCATGAATAGCCGCTGAAACGCCGTCCATAATCCCTACTTGCATACGATAAATGGGGAAGATAAACATTGCTGCCATGCAGATGCTTGCCAATAGGAAACGCCATCCCCAAAATGCCTGCCGAAGGCTCACACGTAGCAGGCGAATGGTCAGTTTCATTTCCGTCACCTCCATGCCGGAAAGGCCCTGCCAGAGGCAGAGCCATTCCTTATACTTATTTATCAGTAAACGTTTTCTTTACGGCGCCCATGTACCCTTGATTCGATAATTAAGAAAATCAGGGTCTTCCGGACGGGCTGCCAAATAGTATTTATTCCCCGTCCCACCATAACCAGAGTTATAGGTAAAGTATTGTTTTCCTTTAGCCCCTGTAGTGAGATAATTAGTAGCCGAAGGAATTACATCCCCGTCATCATACACTTCTTTTGGAAGAAGATAATACACCGTTCTGGCCGATGATGTACTGGGCGAAACATAGGGCCTGTAACCATTTACCGGATTGTAGCAACCACTTGTTTTCGTCCAACTTCCCACATAAGGAGGTGTGAATGTAAAATCATAAGTTCTGGCAGTTTGTGCCGCAAACGCCTGGGTACCCAGTGCCGTGACCATCATCAGAGCCAACAAGGCCGCGCGAAGTTTTTTCTTCATCGGTTATTCTCCTTTCTTTTTTGAAAACACTCTCTTTTTTTCCCGTCTGCGTGCCCCATTGGAATCCCCTTCTTTCATTTTGAACTGAAACTTTTAACT
>CAJKJS010000291.1 GCA_905200265.1 uncultured Oscillospiraceae bacterium | reverse complement strand
TTTCATTTTTACATAGCCATGATAGTAGCTTTAAACAGGGAAGGTTATAATGAAGGCACAAACGAAAAAGCTGTAAATATGCAGGAGGATGAAGACAATGTCATTCACAAGAAAGCAAACGGCGACACAGTCGCAAAAGCTCATGGTATTTGTACTTAGCATGGCTCTGTATGGATTAGCCACTCTGTTTACAGAATTGATTCCCAAATTCCAGGTGGGCATCGTGGAATTTTCCGTGGAATTCTTCCTTTTCATTCCACTGACGTTGTCCATGCTGTTTGACCCGCTTTCGGCGGCACTGGGTGCGGCAACCGGTGAACTGGTATTCAGTGAAATCATGCTGGGGCAATTTGGCGGCCTTGGGGAACTGGAAAAGTTTCTGACCGTTACAGTAGGCGTGTTCGTAGCCGGCCGCATGGTGAGAAACCCCAGAAATTACAAAATGGTAGGTCTGGCGGCGATTACCGGAACAGCCTTGCAGCTGTTCATGGGCATGGTAGTCGATATTCTTAAAGTACAGTTTGCCGTAGAAGATTTCGAAGCGGTGGAAGGCCTGCCGGAAAGCGTATTCTTTACCGAAGGCTTCGCATTCCTCAACGACCTGCTCTTTTCGGGCATTCTGTTCTGTCTGCTGCCTACGTTGTTCCTGGTACCGAAATTGTACGGGAAAATCGAACCCCTTCTGGGTGTATGTCCTCGGGATGAAGAAACCAATCTGGGCGGCATCAATGGCAAAGTTGTGATTGGTTCCCTGATCGCCTTTGCGGTAGCGATTGGAGCAGAACTGATGGCCAGCAGCGGTATGCCGCTGATTGAATGGGAAGCCGATTGGGCGGAAAGCAGCACGGCGCTGATGGCAGGTATGGTTGTAGCCGCTGTGGTGGTTGTTCTGGCACTGATTGTTATGAAGTGGAAAGCTGGAAAGGAAAAGGCGAAGGCGTAATGAATATCATCGAGATAGAGAATATGACCTATTCCTATCCCGCTGCCAAGGAACCGATTCTGAAAAATATTTCCCTGCAAATTGAAGAAGGGGACTTCCTGGCTATCGTTGGGAACAACGGTTGCGGGAAGTCCACTTTTTGCAAAACACTCAATGGCCTAATTCCTCATTTTATCACGGGTAAATTTGAAGGAAAAGTCATGGTGGATGGGCTCAACACATTGGAATCGGATGTAGGAACATTAGCTTGCAAAGCGGGATATGTTTACCAGGATTTTGAAAACCAAATTGTCCGGCCTACGGTACTAGATGATGCTTCGTATGCCTGCCTGAACTATGCCATGGCCGATTACAGGGAAAGAGGCCGCGAAGCCTTGGAACTGTGTGGGTTACAGGGCAGGGAAGACGACTATGTTTGGCAGCTGTCTGGCGGACAAACGCACCTGCTGGCTTTAGCGGGGGCCGTTTCTTTGCGGCCCAATATTTTAATCTTGGACGAACCCATTGCACAGCTTGACCCCGGTCATGCGGATAAGATTTATGGGGTACTGCGGGAATTGAATGAAAAGTATGGGAAAACCATTTTGGTAATTGAACACCATACGGAATACATCGCGGATTACTGCAAACATGTCATGTTGATGAAGGACGGCCAGGTTATGTGGAAACTTCCCACACAGCAAGCTCTTCAGCGTGTAGAAGAATTGCAGGCTTCTCATATTTTCCCGCCACAAGTGACGATTGCAGCCCATCAGATGAAGGAACAAGGGCGCTGGCCGGCAGAGATGCCGTATCCGACTACGGTAGAAGAGGGGAAAAAGCTTTTTGCTGGACGGAAGTACTGTCCCCTTCCACGCAAACCGGTCATCCAGTCAGAGGGTGAACCGGTGGTGGAATTCCAAAATGTGTCGCTTGCCTACCGTTCGGTAAAGGGAGACGACCGTGTCATTTTTGATAAGTTGAATCTAACCGTGCGGAAAGGCGAAAAAATCGCCCTCATCGGTTCCAATGGGGCAGGTAAATCCACCCTGATGAAACTGATGGTCGGCCTCTTAAAACCGGGAGCCGGAAAGGTACTGCTCAATGGGCAGGATTGCCGGAAAACCAAAGCGGAAGATCTGTCCCGTCAGATTTCTCTCGTTTACCAAAACCCGGAAGAAATGTTTATTAAAGATTCCATTGGGCGGGATATTGCCTACGCTATGCAGGCAAGAGGGCAGAGCGACGCAGAAGAACGCACCGGGCAATTGCTGGAGCGGTTCCGTCTGGCAGAACTAAAGGACCGCGATGGACGTCTGCTTTCGGGCGGTCAGATGCGCCGGGCCAGTTTAGCTATCGGCATTGCACTGAATCCGGGTATTTTGCTGCTGGATGAACCGACAGCGAATTTGGATATCGCCACCCGCAAAGAGATTATGCGCACGCTCAAAGATATGAAAGATATCACCGAAACGGTGATGATCGCCACTCACGATATGCAGCTTGTATGCGAATGGGCCGAACGCATTATTGTATTATACCAAGGCAATGTCATTGCGGATGGCACACGGGACGAAATTTTTGGTAACCAGTCGGTGACAAAAACCGTAGGCATCCGTCCGCCAGAGATTTTCTCAATGGGGCGGGCGTTAGAGCCAACCGCCCTGTGTTACACCGTAGATGAATTTTTGCAAAGCTTTCAGGAGGCGTAATCATGGAAAGCAAGAAAAAGCTGTCTGAAAATATACTGGACAAATTTTCCATGGATTTTCTGCGCAATCAGGTGCTGAAAAACGCCTATGGCAATAATGATACGGTTATTGCTCAGCTGGACCCGCGCATTTTACTGGTGTGGTATCTGGTCATTGGCCTGGTGCCCTGGTTTGTCAGTGATCTATGGTTTTTAATGGCCTGTTTTCTGCTGGTGCTGGTGACGACCAAATTGGCACGGGTGGCCGGATTAGTTTTAATCCTGTTTGCTGTGGGGGTTTTCTC
>CAJKJS010000290.1 GCA_905200265.1 uncultured Oscillospiraceae bacterium | reverse complement strand
ATGAAAGAAAAGGATAAACCCCGCAAAGACGCGCTGTCCAGCCTTCTGGCGGCTCTGAAGGCCAAAGCCATTGATAAGCGCGCCGATCTGACGGAAGAGGAAGAAAACGCCGTTGTCCGCCGGGAAATTAAGCAATTGAAGGAAACCATGGAAAGTGCCCCGGAAGGCCGCAGCCATATTCGCGAAGAATGCCAAACCCGCATTGCCGTATACGAAGAATTTGTCCCCCGCCAAATGGATGAAGAAGAAGTAGCCGCTATCATCGACACGGTGCTACAGGAACTGGGTCTTGAATCCCCCACGGCAAAAGACAAGGGCCTGATTATGAAAAATCTGATGCCCCGGGTCAAGGGCAAAGCCGATGGTGGTATGGTTAACCGCCTTGTGGCCGCACGGCTTAGCTAAGTCATGTATCGCAAAAGAAAAAGAGCAGGGAACAGTCCCTGCTCTTTTTTTATCCGCCAAAGAACCATCCAGGTAGCCATTGTAGCCAGTGAATGTACGAAGAGCTAGCCTGCACCCCGGTAATCACCGGCCAGAACAGAATAACAAATCCCACACTTATGACACACAATCCCGTAATCATACCGTCTCCCAGCGTCACTCTCTGCCAAAAGCGGTGGGACGAATGGGGGAACAAAAGACGGCACGACTTTTTGCCCGCTGTTTCAAAAGTCTTCGTATACCAAAAGGCCACCGCCATGGCCAAAAACGGCACACAGGGGAAGTAATGGTACAAAAATGTCAGTCGTGATACCAGCATCCACGGCACATAGCAGGCCCCATATCCAACCAGGATAAAGCAAGCTACCCCCCGGCGGCGTACCGCCCGCACAAGAGTATACAGTAAAGCCGCCAACCCACCCCACCACAACAGGGGGGACCCCATTCCGGCAATGGTACATAAGGTGCCTTCCTGCCCGCCGGGGTTATAGGTCACATGGTACCACACAGGCCGTTCCATCAGCGGCCATTGCCACCACGAAGAAGAAAAGGCATGGGTGGCCTGCAAGGAACTGTGGTAGCTGTACATACTGGTCTGATACCCCCAAAAATCCCCTAAGCTGTGTCCCGGTAAACAAAGCTGCGGCAAAAAGGCCAATCCATAGCACAACATGGGCAGGAAAACAAAGCAACCAAAACATCCTGTAATCAGCCTCACCGTCTGACGTGTGAGATAGCTTCGCTGCCAGTTTTGTCCCAAATTCCGCCGGCAAGAGACGATACGCCAGAAGAACAGCACCGCCAGTCCTACGGCCCCGTACAGGGTGTTCCATTTGGCAGCAGCCCCCAGCCCGACTCCCAGCCCGGAAATGGCCAGCGGGCGTAACAGGCGGCTAACCGGTGTACGCAATAGGTCTTTCTGCAAAAAGCACAGCATGCCATCAAACATGACAAGCGTGAAAAACACCGCGTAGGTATCAATGGTCGCCATGCGGGTCTGGGTGATATGCATAAAGTCGAAGGCAAACAGGAACGTAGCCAAAAACGCCCCACCGCTGGAACGGGTCAGCCGCTTTGTCATGTGATAAAGTAGCGGCAGCATCAAAACGCCAAACAGTGCTCCCATAAACCGCCATCCAAAGGGGTTCATACCAAACCACATAATGCCTATGGCCATAATCCATTTGCCCAGCGGTGGGTGGGTATTTTCATACGGTTCCGCCCCCAGCAGGTATTCATACGCCGAACGGGCGTGGTAGATTTCATCAAAATACATGGAATCGTACCAGGTGGGGTTTTCCGGCACCTCACTCGCTTCGTCGTGCAGCGCCTCTGATGTTTCACCGCTGCGTTCCACGGTGTAGGGCACATACTTTCCCTGTTCATCAAAGAAAGCCATTTCGGCTAATACCGCCGGTGCATGACCAGACGTCAATTTTACGTACGAAAAAGAACCATTATAGGGTATTTCCTGCCAGGTATACACGGCGTCCCCGGTCAATGGGACTTCCTCTCCCCAGGAAAGCCCATCGACCGACACCGAAATCGTACAATCCACCCCGGTTACCGAGGATTCACCCACCACCGGTACCGTAAGTCCCGGCAGATAGCGCAGGGTATCCGCCGGGGCATCCAGGCGCAGCACCACCACTTCGCCCTGCTGCGGCGTCCAACAGGTAACCGGCATAGAGGTACTGCCCAAATTCCAAAAGGCCACCAGTGCATACACACCGGTAATAAGGAGCATGAAGACTCCGTCTTTTTTCTTTAAACGGGGTTCTTCGCGCTCAAAAAACCAACTGTCCTGGGATATCGATTGTTTGGCCGTACTGATGACCTGGTGATCCCGCACAAATAAATCGATACATAGGAAAACTTGCCCGATAAATAGCAACACCTGCAGAACAGAAAGCCCCACAATAATGGGGAAAAACGGCTCCACATAGATATTCTGGTATGCCAGCACAAACCACACGTTGGCGCCATGCACCCCAGCCATGAGCAAAAAATGAGCCCATTGCCGCCGGTCGCCGGTCACGACACAGCTCATCAGCCACAAAAGCAGCGCCGGGAACAGGTACCGTTCGTGCATCATAATGGAAAATGTGAAGACCCCCGAAAAAATCAGGGAAGCCACTCCAAACAGCGCTTCGGGGCTTTTGGCACGGCGATATATCAGCCATCCACCGGCGGTCATCACCAGCGCCGGTCCATAGGACAGCGCTGCTCTCGCCCAGCCGGCCAGTCCATCCAGCGACTGCCAGTTGAGCCCCAACATACCATACAGGTTAAAGGCATTGACGGTATAGTAGGCGTAGTTATTCACGGTTTCGACGTACTGAGCCAGCAAGGTACCATAGTCGAGCCCCCGCACAAAAGGAAACGCCAGCAAGAGTAAGGCCCCCATGGCCCCCAGGAATCCCAGTCCCAACCCTTTCAGGCTCCTTTTTTTGGCCACAAAGAAGACAAAGATGGGCA
>CAJKJS010000289.1 GCA_905200265.1 uncultured Oscillospiraceae bacterium | reverse complement strand
TCCCGGGGGTCACGCTGATGCTCTTATTTGATTTATTTCTGTAAAAAAGATCCCTGCCTCTTTTTCGGATGAGAAGAAGCAGGGATTTTTTGCCGAAAGCAAGCGGGGAAGGAACGTGAGGCTGTAAGGGAAAAAACGGCCTATGTTGCAAAAACGAATAAATTTTCTGCGGGAAAAAAGTTTTTGACAAAAATACCCACAGCCGTTATCATGAAGAAAAACAGAAAAGGAGACGATGTTATGAAAACCATCGATCTTTTGATCATCGGCGCCGGCCCGGCGGGCCTGACAGCCGGTTTATATGCCGCAAGAGGCGGCCTTGAAACCGTCATCGCCGAAAAACTTATGCCCGGCGGGCAGATGGCGACGTCCAGCCTGATTGAAAACTACCCCGGGTTCCCCGACGGCATCGACGGGGCGTCATTGGCCATGCAAATGCAGCAGCAGGCCGAAAAGGCCGGGGCCCAGATCTGGTATGACCCGATCACGGCGCTGAAAAAACAGGACGGTCTGTTTTACGCCGAAATTTCCGGGCGCAGCGAACCGGTGTGCGCCCGGGCGGTGATTTTGGCCCTGGGCGGACAACCCCGCCCCCTGGGGGTGGAAGGGGAAGACAGCCTGCGGGGCCGGGGCGTTTCGTACTGCGCCACCTGTGACGGGGCGTTTTTCCGCGGCAAAGATGTGGTCGTGGTAGGCGGCGGCGAAACGGCCGCCGGGGACGCTTTGTTCCTCAGCCGGTTGTGCCGGTCGGTGACACTGGTGCACCGGCGGGATACCCTGCGCTGCACCAAACTGACCGCCGACCGGGTGCAGCAGGCCGAAGGCATCGCGTTTTGCTGGGACAGCGTGGTGACCGCCCTGCACGAGGAAGGCGGCAAGCTGCACAGCGTGACCGTCCACAATAAGAAAACCGGGGACGATACCGTGTTGCCGGCGGACGGGCTGTTTGTGGCCGTGGGCCATGCCCCGGATACCGCGCCGTACCGCGGGGTGTGTGACATGGACGACGGCGGGTATATTCTCACCGACGAACACATGCACACCAGCATCCCCGGGCTGTTTGCTGCCGGGGATTGCCGCAAAAAGAGTTTGCGCCAGGTGAGCACCGCTGTGGGCGACGGCGCCATCGCGGCGGAAGAAGCGCTCTTGTATTTGCAGAGCGTGAGCCAGTGACTTTTGGAGGCGTAAAAAATGGAAACATATATGCTGGCAGGGGGCCTTTCGGTGCCGGTACTGGGGTACGGTACCTATAAAGCCACGCTGGAAAACGGCGAGGAGCCGGTGTTAGCGGCTATCAAAGCCGGGTACCGGTATTTTGACACCGCTTCCTTTTATCAAAATGAAGAAGCCGTAGGGGCGGCTTTGCGCCAAAGCGGCCTGCCCCGCACGGCCTACCAGGTCGCGACCAAAGTGTGGAAAACCGAAATGGGGTATGAAAATACGTTAGCGGCCTGCGACCGGAGTTTAAAGAAACTCAGGCTCGATTTTATCGATGTCTATCTGATCCACTGGCCCCGGGGGGATCTTTCGGACCCCCATTGGCAGGAAACCGTGCAGGAAACGTGGCGCGCCATGGAGCAGCTGAAAAAACAGGGCAAAGTGCGCGCCATCGGGGTGAGCAATTTTCTGCCCCATCATTTGCAGGTGCTAAACGGGATGGAAAAGCCGGAAGTCGACCAGATCGAGTGCCACCCCGGGTACTGGCAGCCGCAGACGGTCGCTTATTGCCGCAAAGAGGGCATTTTGGTGCAGGCCTGGAGCCCGCTGGCGAGAGGAAGAGTCAACGAACACCCGCTGCTCACAAACCTTTCGGAGCGGTACGGCGTAACGGTGCCGCAGCTTTGTTTGCGCTTTTTATTGGAAGAGGGGATTATGCCCCTGCCCAAAACCACCCATGCGGCCCGCTTAACTGAAAACATGGGCGCGCTCACGTTTAGCCTAGAAAAAGAAGACGTGCAGCAGATTGAGCAAATCACGCCCTGCGGCTGGTCCGGGGAGCATCCCGACAGGGAGCGTGTATATGGCGACGGGCTTATGAGTCCGCCGCTGACTTGACAGACCACAGAATTGTTGTATAATAAGAAGCTGAAAGAAGAGCGAAGATGGGGAAAAAGGCAGAAAATACGCCTCTTAGAGAGCCGGCGGCAGGTGAAAGCCGGCAGGCGGTTTTTGCGCATGAGTCACCCCGGAGCTGCTGAGGCGAACCCCTTTTGAGTAAAGAGGAAAGTAACCGCAGCCGGAACAGCCCCCGTTACGGGCCAAGGAGGGCAGGGAAACCTGCCGAACGCGGGTGGTACCGCGGAACGACAGTCGTTTCGCCCCGGATGCTAAGCATTAGCATCCGGGGCTTTTGATTTTACTAGAGGAGAGGCTATCTATGACAAAGGAGCTTGCCAAAGCGTATGAACCGCGGGACGTGGAAGACCGCATCTATGACTTCTGGATGCAGGGCGGGTATTTCCATGCCGAAGTGGACGAAAAGAAGAAACCGTACACCATTGTAATTCCGCCGCCAAACATCACCGGGCAGCTGCACATGGGCCATGCCCTGGACGAAACCATGCAGGATATCCTGATCCGGTTCCGCCGCATGCAGGGGTATTCCGCCCTGTGGCTGCCGGGCACGGACCACGCTTCCATCGCCACGGAAGCGAAGATCGTGGAAGCCATGCGGGAAGAGGGCCTGACGAAAGAACAGATCGGCCGGGATGCGTTCTTAGAGCGTGCGTGGGCATGGAAAGAAAAATTCGGCGGCCGCATTGTGGAGCAGCTGAAAAAGCTGGGGTCTTCCTGCGACTGGGAACGGGAACGCTTTACCCTGGATGAAGGGTGCAGCCGCGCCGTGCGGGAAGTGTTTGTAAAGCTGTATGAAAAGGGCCTGATCTACCGCGGCAACCGCATGGTCAACTGGTGCCCCCACTGCAAC
>CAJKJS010000288.1 GCA_905200265.1 uncultured Oscillospiraceae bacterium | reverse complement strand
TTTACCGTTGGCGCAGATTTTCCAGCGCCCGACGGTCCAGAATGCGGTATTGGCCCCGGTTTTCCCGCTGCAAAACGCCCTGCCGGCACAAATCGCCCAGGACCCGCATGAATTGCCGGTAACTGCCGTTACATAAAGCGGCCGCTTCCGTGAGGCCTCCGCAGATCAGGCCATCCTGCGCGGTAAAAGCCAGATAGTCGGCTACCCTTGCTTGCAGCGGGCGCGCCATGCGCGCGGTTTGGCTTTTATTTTCGTTGAGTTTTTCAGCCATAACCCGGCACAAAAAGGTCAAAAACACAGGGTCATGGCGCAGGGTATCTCCGTCTAAGGCCAGCGGCAGAGCCGCGCAGGTTAACTCCGTAACCGCCGACGTAATATTGGGAGTGGATAGCCCGGTGATAAATTCGATTTCCCCTAAAAGGGAAGCACCCGGTTTTCCCCCTTGAAACAGTTCCAGTGAGACCTGTTCTCCTTCGAGCTGAGGAGAACAGGTCTTTCCTTTTCCCCGCAGAGGAAAAAACAGAAAAGCAGGTTGGCCGTCTGAATCAATCAATGTTTCACCGGGAGTAAACAGTAAAATTTGGGGGTGAAGCTGTTCCCAGTGGGAAAAATACTTGGGCAGGCCGTACTGATAGCAGAGCGCTTGTACGCTTTCTTCTTTCATAAGACGCTTCATGAAAATCCCCCTTTCTTTTTTACTATTATGACATATGACCTAATCTTTCGCAAGAAAAAGCGGTACAATCAGAAAAAAGCGGTATAAAAGGCCGCAGGGGAAGGAGAAACGAGGTATGGGAAAACGAGCGTTTATGGGGGATGATTTTCTGTTACCCAATGAAACCGCGAAATGGCTGTTTCAAGAGGTAAAAGAATTGCCCATTCTGGATTACCACTGCCACATCGACCCAAAAGAAATTTGGGAAGACCGGCGGTTTGATAACTTGGCACAGCTCTGGCTGGGGGGCGACCATTATAAATGGCGCCTGATGCGCCAAAACGGCGTGCCGGAAGAGGCCATTACCGGCCATGCGCCCGACCGGGAAAAGTTCCAGTATTTTGCGGAAACCCTGCCGCTGGCCATTGGAAACCCGATGATTCACTGGTGCCATTTGGAATTACAGCGGTATTTTGGTTATACAGGGGTTCTGAACGGCCAAACCGCCGAAGAAGTGTGGCAGTTGACCGAACAAAAATTGCGGGAGGACCCCACCCTGTCGGCCCGGGGCCTGATCCTTCGTTCCCGGGTGAAGGTGATCGGAACCACCGATGACCCGGCCGATGATTTGCAGTATCATCAAAAACTGCGGGACGACACAAGTTTCCCGGTGAAAGTGTTGCCTTCCTTCCGACCGGATCAGTCGCTGCAATGTAATAAGCCGACGTTTGCTGCCTACTTGCAAAAATTGGGGCAAGCAGCCGGAATTTCCATTGATTCGCTAAAAGCGCTCAAAGAAGCGCTTCTGCGCCGCATTGCCTACTTTGATACCCTGGGGTGCCGGGCTTGTGACCACGGGTTGGGGGTCATTCCATATGTGCCATGCACCGAGGAAGAGGCGGAAGCGATTTTCCAAAAAGCCCGCGGAGGCGAAAAGGTGTCCTTTTCCGAAGAACAGGCGTATGTGACCCACATGCTGCTGTTCCTATCCAGTGCATACAGCCGCCGTGGCTGGGTGATGCAGTTACATTATAATGCCCAGCGCAATGTCAACCGCCGGTTGTTTGACCGGTTGGGACCGGATACGGGCTTTGACTGCATCGGCACCAAAGAATGCAGTGAACAGCTCTCCGCGCTATTAAACGCCATGGAAGAAACCGGTGGGCTGCCCCGCACCATTTTGTATTCCCTCAACGGGGACGAAAACATGATGATTGCTTCGGTGGCCGGCAGTTTTTGCGAAGAAGGGATACACAGCAAAGTGCAGCTAGGCGCCGCCTGGTGGTACCAGGATACGAAAGCCGGCATGGAAAAACAACTGTGCGATGTAGCCCAATCGTCGCTGCTGGGGAACTTTGTGGGCATGCTGACTGATTCCCGCAGCTTCCTGTCTTATACCCGGCACGAGTACTTCCGCCGGATTTTGTGCGGCTTAATTGGTGAATGGGTGGAACAGGGTCAGTACCCCGATGATAAAGAACAGCTGCTCCGGATTGTACGGGGCATTTGCTGGGAAAATGCCCGGGCTTTCTTTGGTATAGCGGAAGCTTGACAGGCATTGAAAAGGTATGCTATCATACAACAAAACAACATAAAAAGACGGATTCCTGCCGCCGGGTAGGGATCAGAAGCGTCAGAAACCGAGATCGACAGGCCATAGAAGATCCCGGGGTCTGGCGCTTTTTTTCGGACTGGTTTTCGCTGGAAAGGAGCACACACAAACATGACAAAACCCCGCGAGTTTTTTCGGTATATTCTGCTGCATGTAGCCAGTATGTTGGGATTATCCTGCTATATTCTGGCCGATACCTTTTTTGTGGCGCAAAGCCTGGGGGCGGATGGTTTGGCGGCGCTGAACCTGGCCATTCCCGTGTACAGCTTGATCAACGGGTCCGGGCTGATGCTGGGCACCGGCGGCGCGGTGCGGTATGCCGTGTGCTGCGGGCGGGGCAATCGGGATGAAGCCGCCCAGGCGTTATACCATACGCTGTTACTGGCTATCCCGTTGTGTGTTGTGTTCCTGATAGCGGGTGGATTTTTTTCCGGCGATGTAGCGCTGCTTTTAGGTGCGCAGGGAAACCTCTATCCCATGGCCCAGGTTTATATACAGTGCTTGCTGCTGTTTTCCCCGGCTTTTCTGCTCAATCAAATTATGGGGGCTGTGATCCGTAACGACGGAGCGCCGCAGCTGGCGACGGTGGCCATGTTAAGCGGCAGTTTTTCGAATATCATTTTAGACATGGTCTTTCTGTTTCCCCTCGGGATGGGCATGTTTGGGGCCGTGCTGGCTACCTGCCTGGCGCCCATTATCAGTT
>CAJKJS010000287.1 GCA_905200265.1 uncultured Oscillospiraceae bacterium | reverse complement strand
GGAGCTGATGCGCAGCGCCTTCCGGGTTATCCGGACTGTACGTGAAAAGCATGCCTGTACTCAGTGCGATGCCATCGTGCAGGCCCCCGCGCCTTCACGGCCCATCGAGCGGGGTATCGCCGGACCGGGGCTGCTGGCCCGCGTGCTGACCTCGAAGTATGCAGAGCACACCCCGCTGTATTGCCAGTCAGAAATATACGGCCGGCAAGGTGTGGAGCTGAGCCGTTCACTGCTGTCGGGCTGGGTGGATGCATGCTGCCGGCTGCTGTCTCCGCTGGAAGAGGCGCTTCATGGCTATGTCATGACTGACGGCAAACTCCATGCCGATGATACCCCGGTCCAGGTACTGCTGCCGGGTAATAAGAAGACGAAGACCGGGCGGTTGTGGGCGTATGTTCGTGATGACCGCAATGCCGGGTCAGCGTTGGCACCTGCAGTGTGGTTCGCTTACAGCCCGGACAGAAAAGGCATCCATCCGCAGACTCATCTTGCTTGCTTCAGCGGTGTGCTGCAAGCGGATGCGTACGCCGGGTTCAACGAGCTGTATCGCAATGGTGGGATAACGGAAGCTGCCTGCTGGGCTCATGCCCGCCGAAAGATCCACGATGTGCACGTCCGCATCCCGTCAGCACTGACGGAAGAAGCCCTGGAGCAGATCGGTCAGTTGTACGCCATAGAGGCGGATATAAGGGGAATGCCGGCAGAGCAGCGGCTTGCTGAACGTCAGCGAAAAACGAAACCGCTGTTGAAATCCCTGGAAAGCTGGTTGCATGAAAAGATGAAGACCCTGTTCTTCGGCTCTGGCCATGGTGGTGAGCGGGGAGCGCTACTGTACAGCCTGATCGGGACGTGCAAACTGAATGACGTGGATCCAGAAAGCTACCTTCGCCATGTGCTTGGCGTCATAGCAGACTGGCCGGTCAACCGGGTCAGCGAACTGCTTCCGTGGCGCATAGCACTGCCAGCTGAATAACACATCCCCGTCAATACGGCCCTCGCTGTACGCTTACTTTTGTTCGGACTGCTTATGGCCTTTTTCCACTGGTGGCGCAGGAAAGTTAACCGGCTGCCACCATGGGATGACGTGTAAACCGTGCAGGCATGTTTTCACGTGGTGACGCTTTCATTGGGGGTCTACGCCGGAACCCCAATATTGTTCACATACATGAATTTGAAAAACTAAGCGATACTGCTGTCCGTACCTTATAAACTTATTTCAACGCTTCCGGCAGCGTCACAATCCACAGTTCACTGTCAGACTCCGGTTTCTCCAGTGGCTTCACTCTGAGGGTCGTTTCAACCTGCTTGTCGTCAAGCGTCAGCTTTCCTTCCGCGTTCACCCGATAATCCTTGAATGTCTTGCCCTCGACCGGATGTTGCATCGCCACCTTCACGCCAAAGTCGTTATCGTTCGCCACCGCCAGCGTTTTGCTGTCGATCAGCGCCAACCCTTCAGCCTTCTCCTGCTGCCAGCCCAAGGAGCGCAGATCAACAACCTGCGTTTTCTGCGCAAGGGTAATGCCGCGCTGTGACAGGGTTTTCTCATCATCAAACTCCGGATACTCACCCGGCTTGTCGAAGCCTGACAGGTCGCTCGCCTTACTGAGATCGACCTTGTAAATCAGGTTACGCATTCTGTTGTTTTTATCTCTTCCCTGTTCGATCAGCAGGATGTGCTGGTTATCGAGCGCCACGATGTCTCCGATTTTAGCGTCGCTGTTTTTGCTGTAGGCCGCGCTGTCGATGGGATAACCGTACATCGCGGTTTTTCCGCTTGCCGGATCGAAGCTCACCAGACGCGTAAACAGCGCCTTATTCTTGCTCTTAGCGTCGATATCCAGCGTACTTTGCACGGCGACAATAATACGCCCGTCCGGCATACGGGTGAGGCCTTCAAAGCCGCGGTTCGCCTGACGCCATTTGAGGATATTTGGCAAACCGCCCGCAATCGCTTTTTCCCCTTCCGCCGCCTGCGGACCGTGGATTGCCAGGATTTTCCCTTTACTGTCGATGTTAATCAGGAACGGGCCATACTCATCGCACAGCCAGTAACCTCCTTTACCATCCGGAGTGATCCCTTCCGTATCCAGCCCGCGATTATCCCCCTTCAGTCTATGTAACGTGTCGCTGAAGGCCACTTCATTGGTGGAGCCAATCACGTCGCTTGCCAGCGGCAGACCGTTGATCGCGCCTTTATCGTCATGCAGAGGACGGGGATCGATGGCCTCCGCTTTGCCGTTTTGTACACGAATCGTCATCAGCAGCGGCGCGAAATCTGGCGTAACGAAAATTTTAGCTTCGTTTTTCCCCTCTTTCGGTGAATCCGCGTTCGGACCGCGATCGGTAATGGTTGCGAATGTCAGGGCATCGCCCTGTTTACCGGTGAACAGCAGGCCAGAACCTATCCCAACCGGAAGGCCGTTCGGGAATGCACTGGCAAATGCGCCGGCGTAGTTCACGTGCGTGCCTTCTGGAAAACTGACGACATAGCGCTCAGCCGTAGGTTGTGCCGCCAGGGCAGAGAAAGAGAGCGTACAACCGATTAGCACGGGAATAATTTTTCTTTTCATATTGTTAGCATCCATAAAGTGAAGATCACACTACACCCTAAAGAAGAAATGAGTCAGGAAAATGACATCGAATGGCAACATGCGCGGGCCTGAGGCCAAAGAAATGTAAAACACTGTTGTTATTTGTAACAACGGAAACATTTACGGAAATTATTTGTCTTTCTTCGTGATCAAAAATGCTGTGTCTTGTTGGATTGGAGTGATGAGGGCTGCGTTTAGGAAACGCCCTATATTGTACGGTTGCATTATCGCGGTAGGGGTAATGCACGTGTCAGTATGATGAGCTGACCACACTCACGTGGGTGGACTGGTATAACAATCGACGATTGCTGGAAAGGCAGGGCCATATCCCACCGGCAGAAGCAGAAAAAGCTTATTATGCTTCCATCGGAAACGATGAT
>CAJKJS010000286.1 GCA_905200265.1 uncultured Oscillospiraceae bacterium | reverse complement strand
CCATGTGTTAGCCGTGATCGTAATTCAATGTGTCCAGGATTCTGGGTACATATCAAAAAGGAGCGGCTTTCTTTGCTTTTGATAAAAAAGGGATTAGTCGACTTTAACGGTCCAGCCCTTGGTATCGGGCAGTTTGCCCCACTGGATGCCCGTGAGAGTATCGTACAGTTTCTGGGTCAGCGGGCCGATCTTGCCGCCGCCGATGTAAGCGGATTCGTTTTCGTACACCAGTTCTTTTACGGGGCTGACTACCGCCGCCGTACCGGTACCGAATACTTCTTCCAGTTTGCCGTCACGGGACGCCTGCATGACCGTTTCAATGGCCAGCTTGCCCTCGATGACTTCATAACCCCAGTCTTTCATCAAATCGATGCAGCTGCGGCGGGTCACACCGGGCAGCACCGTACCCACGGTAGCGGCCGTGTAGATTTTGCCGTCAATCTTGAAGAAGATGTTCATGGAGCCCACTTCTTCCACGTACTTGCGTTCCACACCGTCCAGCCACAGCACCTGGGAGAAGCCCTTTTCTTCGGCCAGTTCGCCGGCCTTGATGGAAGCCGCATAGTTGCCGCCGCACTTGACAAAACCGGTCAGGCCGGGCGCCGCACGGATGTAATCATCTTCGACATAAATCCGCACCGGGTCAAGGCCTTCGGCATAATACGCGCCGGAGGGCGCACAAATGATCAGGAACGAATAATGGCGCGAAGCGTGAACGCCCAGACCCACATCCGTCGCGATGGTAAACGGACGGATATACAGGCTGGTGCCGTCGGAATGGGGCACCCAATCGCGTTCCACATCCACCAGTGTTTTCACGGCCTGGATAAAGTCTTCCACTGGGATGCGCGGCATGCACATACGGTCGTGGGTGCTCTGCATCCGTTCCGCGTTCTTTTCCGGACGGAACAGCAAAATGGTGTCGTCCGCCGTGCGATAGGCTTTCATACCCTCAAAACATTCCTGTGCATAATGAAAAACCACAGTCGCCGGGTCCATGGGAAGGGGCTGATACGGAATAATGCGGGCGTCATGCCAGCCATTTTCCGGATCATAGTCCATCTGGAACATGTGATCGGTAAAGATCTTGCCAAAACCGAGATGAGATTCATCGGTGGGTTTTGCCTTCGGCGTTTTTGTGCGTTCAATTCTGATATCCAACACGGGAATTCCCTCTTTTCAAAAATTTGTCTTCATTATAGCACCACCCGTGCCCTATTGCAAGAAAAACCGCCCGAACTTTCATTTTTTTACAAAACCGCCGCCGGCAGCCGCAGGCCCTTGGGGTAATGGTTTTTGAGCATCTGTCCATCCCCTTTGCCAAATCCCACCGTGACCCCTTCGATGGCAACGGCCGCATATCCTTTTTGATCCCACGGGACCGCTTCCCCGTGCAAAAAATGAGGAATCAGCGGCGAATCCCACGGGTATGCAAGCACGCGTCTGAGTTCCTGCGGACGGCAGGCCATGTAAAAGCTGTGGGCGGGCAAAAAACGGCCTTTACGCACCTGTCCCACTTCCACCCCGGCCCGTAAGACGGGAATTCCCCCAAGGTCCGGCAGGTTATCGGGCAGGAGCAAAAGTTTCTCTTTTTGCATAAACATGCGCTCTGTCATGCCTTTTGGCACAGCCCGCAGGGTTTCCTGTAAGAAATCTTCGCCCGGTTTTCGTTCGGTTCCCTTTGTTTTTCGGATGAGAAACGGCGCCGGGCCGCCCGCCGGTTGGGATAACCGGCGCAGCCGCGCCACATAGTGCCCTTCCCCGCCGTCCATAGGGAACATCCGCCGTCCCAGCCCGGTATCGAAATCCGGCCTGCCAAAGGAAACGCCGGTATCTTCCTGCACAAAATCGGGGCGCTGCTGTAAAAACCGGCGCACGGCCCCTTCGTTTTCTTCTTTTGAGAACGTACAGGTGGAATAGACCAGCACCCCGTTCTCCCGCACGCACTCGGCAGCCGACAACAAAATCTGCACCTGCCTGTCGGCGCAGGCCGTTACGTGTTCCGGGCTCCATTCCAGAAGCGCCCGGTCATTTTTGCGGAACATAACTTCCCCGGAGCAGGGGGCATCCACCAGCACCCGGTCAAAAAAGCCGCTCAGTTTTTCCGCCAGCAGCGGCACCGGCGCCTGGGAAATCACGGCGTTGCGCACGCCCATGCGCTCCATATTCGATAACAGCACCTGGCAGCGGCTGCGCACGACTTCGTTGCTCCACAAAAGCCCTTTTCCCTGCAACAGGGCGGCAATCTGGGTGGATTTGCCGCCGGGGGCGGCGCACAAATCCAGAATTTTTTCGCCGGGCTGCGGGTCTAATACCGTCACGGCGCTGGAAGCCGAAGGTTCCTGGGAATAAAAAGCACCGGCGTGGTGCAGGGGATGGCGGCCGGGGTGAAAATCATCCGGCGCCACAAAACTCAGGGGAGAAAACGGGCTTTCCGTCAGGGGAAACG
Source organism: uncultured Oscillospiraceae bacterium (assembly GCA_905200265.1). Lineage (GTDB taxonomy): Bacteria > Bacillota > Clostridia > Oscillospirales > Acutalibacteraceae > Heritagella. The sequence continues at coordinate 525 of CAJKJS010000286.1, read as the reverse complement.
GCAAGGTACGCTGTAGGGTTTCTTTATCGGCTTTTAAGGTATTTAGCCGCACCCCTTTTTTCGGGGGTTCTTCCATGGCGCGCTGGTAGGCATCCCATTCCTCCCCCAGCATTTGTTTCATTCGATCAAAAAAAATTTCGGAAAACACGGCGCTTTCTCCTTCCTTTTTTAGTATAATCCCCTTTTCCATGATCCATACTACTCGCATAAAGGGAGGTGAATCCTGTAATGAAAAACCAGAACATGAACCATCAGAACGCCAGCGAAAACGGGATGAACAAAACCGGCATGAACAAGTCGGGGATGAACAAATCCGGTATGAACAAAAATGGCCAGGGCAGCATGAACAACAAAACCGGCATGAATAAAGCCGGCCAGAATCTGATGCCCCAGGACGGCCAGAACTGTGACCACTCTTCACAGAACTGCCGCTGATCGTTATCTTTTAAAAAAGCCGGCCTTTTTTAAAAAATGATATGTACCCAGAATCCTGGACACATTGAATTACGATCACGGCTAACACAT
>CAJKJS010000285.1 GCA_905200265.1 uncultured Oscillospiraceae bacterium | reverse complement strand
GCGACGCTTTTTTCACCATATTGGCATATTCGTTCGAACCAATCCCGGAAGACATGATAGGAAAAGCCTCACTTTCTGATTTTTGTTCTAGCATGGCAATTAAAAAGCCGGATTATGCAAAGGAACATAGAAAATTCCTGTATTTTCCGTTTTTTTTATCTGGTTTTCAAAAGTCCATGTTCGTATAATGGAATTGTAAATTTCTGTGATTCAGTAGGGAGGAATGTATGATGGCAAAAATTCGTGGCGTCAACCTGGGGGAATGGCTGGTACTGGAAAAATGGATGAATCCTGATCTGTTTGCCGGTACAACGGCGGAAGACGAAGATGAACTTTGCCGCCAGCTGCCTCGGGAGGAACTGGTCAAACGGCTGACGCATCACCGGGATACGTACATCACCCGCGATGACTTTTTCTATATCAAAGAACGGGGCCTGAATACCGTGCGGATTCCGGTTCCGCACTTTATCTTTGGCGATGACCCGGTTTACTGCGATCCGTATGTGCCGTGCGTGGAATATTTGGACAAAGCGTTTGACTGGGCTGCTGAAGCAGGGCTGAAGATTTTGATCGATTTGCATACGGCCCCCGAAAGCCAGAATGGCTTTGACAACGGCGGGATTTGTGGTGTGTGCAAATGGGCCCAGAGTCCGGAGCGTATTGACCGTGTGCTGAAAGTGTTGGAAATGCTGGCTGACCGGTACGGTGAAAAAGAAGCGCTGTGGGGGATTCAGTTGCTCAATGAACCCGTGTCGGAACCTGTGTGGATTCATGCCAGCAAGAACTATAAACCCCACAATCCGGAACGGGCAAAGGGCTCCAGCTTTGTGCCGCTGTCAACGCTGTATGATTTTTACGAAAAGGGGTATGAACGGCTGCGTGCTCATATGCCGGAAGATAAGATGGTGGTGTTCCATGATGGGTTCCGGTTTGATGCGTGGCACGATTTCTTTGCCGAACACGACTTTAAAAACGTGATCCTGGATGCCCACTGGTATCTGGGTATGACTCCCGGCGGCGCTCTGGGTGATTGCGATTTAACGTACATGGAAAAGATCCTGCGCGACCATGCATACAACCTCGAACAAATGGAAAAAATGGTGCCGGTTGTAGTGGGAGAATGGTGCCTGTCCCACAATCTGCCGGAAGGCATGACGGACCTGGAAAAACAGCTTTCGTACCGGATGATCGGTGATGCGCAGCTGTCGGCCTGGGAGCACGGCACCGGGTACTTCTTCTGGAGCTATAAACTCATCAGTGAACCCGACGGGTGGGATTTCCGCCGCTGCGTCGAAAAGGGCTGGATGCCTAGTAATGTAGAAACAGGGCGCTAAACCGAATAGAAAAGCCCGGCGGAAAACAACCGCCGGGCTTATTTTTTCGATAGGCTTGTGCTGCCCGAAAAGCCGCCGTATAATAAAAGAAAAACATGGGGAGGCAATCGAGTATGAGTGAAAGAACACCGGTACAATTGCGATATGATAAGGCAGGACCGAAAGTAGCGGCTGCGCTGGAAAAACGCCACTTTCAGGCCCAGTATGTATCCACGCGGGAAGAGGCTGTACAGCTGATGCTTGAGTGGGTGGGGCAGGATGATGTCGTTTCTTGGGGCGGCAGCGAAACTTTGCAAAGTATAGGCGCCCAAAACGCCGTGCGTCAGGCCGGACGAAACGTAATTGATCGCGACACGGCCAAAACGCCCCAGGAACGGGTGGAGCTCATGCGTCAGGCCCTTTTGTGCGATACCTTTTTGATGAGCAGCAACGCGGTTACGGAAGACGGACAGCTGGTGAATTTGGACCGTAACGGCAACCGGGTAGGGGCGCTGTGTTATGGGCCGCGCCATGTGATTGTGGTAGTGGGTATGAACAAAGTGGTTCCCACAGTTAAAGATGCGGTTAGCCGGGTACGTCATACGGCGGCGCCTGCTAATGTGCAGCGCTTTGCGGGTAACCGTACCCCCTGCATGGAAACGGGACTGTGCGCCGATTGTATCAGTGAGGACTGCATCTGTGCGCAAATGGTGATCACCCGGGTATGCCGGCCCGCCGGGCGCATTCGCGTCATTTTGGTGGGCGAAGATTTGGGAATGTAAGAAAGAAGGGAAACGACCATGTGGCAGGGAAAAACAAAAGCCATTACCTTTAGCTTTGACGATGGGGTGGAACAGGACATCCGGTTAATTGAGATGTTCGACCGATATGGGTTGAAAGGAACGTTTAACCTAAATTCTGGTTCCTTTGGTATGCAGATTACCTTGCCGGTGCAGGGGGTCGAAGTACCTCATCACCGGTTTACCGAGGACAAAATCCGGGCGATTTATCAAAATCACGAAGTGGCGGCGCACACGCTGACTCATCCGGGGCTGTACGATTTAAGTGACGAAGAGCTGATTCGTGAAACCGAAGAAGACCGCAAAAACTTGGAAAAGCTGTGCGGCCGTGAAGTGGTAGGAATGGCATACCCCTTTGGGGATTGCGATGACCGGATTGCCCGGGTACTGCGGGCTCACACAGGCGTGCAGTATGCCCGTACGGTGCGGGATAACGGAGCGTTTCACCGGCAAAAGGATCTGTTGCAATTTGATCCCACCGTGCATGCGACGGATTTTGCCCGTATGGAAGAGCTATGGCAGGCATTCTGCCAGTTGCCGAAAGAACAAGAGGCAATCTTCTACATTTGGGGTCACAGCTATGAATTCGACGCCGTGGGCTGGCAGCCCATGGAAGATTTCTGCCGGGAAATCGCCGGACGGGACGATATTTTTTATGGAACCAATGCCCAGGTTCTGCTGGGACAATAAAGAAAAAACGAAAATCCGTACCCTGACAAACAGGGTACGGATTTTTGCTTGCGAAAAGGTTTATTCTTCCCACAACATGGCTTCATAAGGACGCAGCTGCCTGGCGGGGCGGGGGGACAGTTCCCGTTCCCACTATGTGAGAAGGGGCTCTTTTTCCGGCCGCGGGAAGGGAA
>CAJKJS010000284.1 GCA_905200265.1 uncultured Oscillospiraceae bacterium | reverse complement strand
CGGGTTACAAATCAACCATGAAAAATTTATTGTGACTTATGAAGCTTTTTCATCGAACTTAATGCCTGATATTCAGGTGCTGCAAAAATAATCGGGAAAGGAAGTGGGTGCCCCATGATGAAAAAAGAACCGGGCCAAAGTACCCCGTTTTTTGCCATGGCTCTTTTTGCCATGATGATTCTTTGTATATTGGGGCTCATTCTCATTGGCGCCGGCCTGTATGGCCGAGTGGTACAAAGCCAGAGTCAAAACGAAACCCAGCGTTCCTGCTTATCCTATGTGGTATCCCGAGTAGCGGCAGCCGATACTACCGGAGCTGTTTTTGTTGAGGACGGCCCCGAGGGGGATATGCTGGTGCTGGCAGAACCGGGGGACGACGGCGAATACGAAACCAGAATTTATGTCTATGATGGGTTTTTGTGTGAAGAATACGGCACGGCAGGCCAAGACCTAAACCCGGAAGCGGCTATGAAAATTGGCGAGGATGAAACGTTTACCCTTTGCTGGCTGGAAGATGATCTCTTACAGGTGACGACTTCGTCCGGTTCGGTCAAAATTGCGGTGCACAGCGGAGGGGGCCAGTCATGAACACACGAAAACATGCCTCATTTTTTATCGAAAGTCTGGTATTGACGTTATTGCTGCTGGTGAGCATGACCGTGCTGATCCAGCTGTTTGGACAGGCGCGCTCCCAAAGTGAAGAGGCCCATATGACCAATGTGGCGGTGACGATTGCCCGCAGCACGAAAGCTTGTTTGGCGGCGTCCGATGACCGGACGGATTTCTTTTCTTTAATCGGCGAAGGGCAAACCCCTGTGGAAGACGAAAGCGATCGTACTATTTGGCAGGTGGATGAAAATGGTGTGCCAAAGGAAGACGGTACCTATAAACTGGAAGTATGCTACCATGAGAAAGACCAAGTAACCGGGTCAGGGTGGCTCGACGTAGTGGAGATTTCGGTTTATGCCGGGAATGGGGCGGAACCGCTCTATACCCTGGAGAGTCAAAAGTATCGCCCGGGTGCGTAAGGAAAAGGGGGAATTTTCATGGCAGAACAAAACCATGCGCCGGTGCGCACGGGTGCGCTGACACTGCTGATTGTGGTGGTCGTGATTGGCCTTTCCCTGTTAGCTGTGCTAACCTTTTCCACAGCGCGGGCCGATGCCGCCATGGCCAACCGGTATGGGCAACAGGTGGCATTTCAGACCAATATGGAAAATGAAGGGGAAACCTGGCTTTCTGAAGTGGATGAAGCCATTGCCCAGAGCAAGCAAAACGGAACCCTGGTATGGGACGATTTACAGGCCCACTTGCCGCAGGGAACGGTTCTCGATACCCGTTCCGGTGAAGTTTCGGTTACCCTGACGTCCGAGGAAGGAAATGGTTCTTTATATGCTGCTGTGGCCGTGCAGCCTGACGGTACCTTTACGGTGACAGCGTGGCAACTGACAACTGATTGGGAAGAAGATACCAGCCTGAACGTGTGGCAGGGATAAGCAAAAAGGGGGACGTGTGATGGAAATCCTTTCCATTTTGAAAGAAGCCCTGGAAAAAGGGGCATCGGATATTTTTGTCATTGCCGGGGCTCCGCTCACTTTTAAAGTGAATGGACGGCAGCAGCGGCAAGGGGAAAAACTTATGCCGGGGGATACCCTGTCGATCGTGACGGGCATTTATGAGCTATGCGGACGGGACCAATCGCGGTTTCAAAAAGAAGATGGGGATGACGATTTCAGCTTTTCAGTGCGGGAACTGGGGAGGTTTCGCGCCAATGTGTTCCACCAGCGCGGCACCCTGGCCGCGGTGCTGCGGGTCATCCGTTTTGGTTTGCCCGACCCCGTAAAACTGGGGATTCCCGATAGCGTCATGGCAGCTGCCTCCAAAATGAAGGGGCTGGTTTTGGTGACGGGCCCGGCGGGTAACGGCAAATCGACGACTTTGGCGTGCCTAGTGGATGCCATTAACCGCAATCGGGAAGGTCATATTATTACGCTGGAAGACCCTATCGAATTTATTCACCGGCATAACCGCTGCCTCGTAACCCAGCGGGAAATTGTCAGTGATACGCCCAGCTATATTAGCGCGCTGCGCAGTGCGTTGCGGGAAAGTCCCGATGTCATTTTGCTGGGCGAAATGCGGGATTACGAAACCATCGAAGTGGCCATGACAGCAGCCGAAACGGGTCAATTGCTGTTTAGTACGCTGCACACCAACAGTGCGGCCAGTACGGTAGACCGCATTATCGATGTATTTCCGGCTCAACAGCAGCAACAGGTGCGCATTCAGCTTTCCATGGTGTTGCAGGCGGTAATTAGTCAGCAGCTAGTGCCCACGCTGGATGGGGGGCAGACGGTGGCGTTTGAAGTGATGTATACGAATCCCGCTATTAAAAACCTGATTCGCGAAGCCAAGACCCACCAGATCGACGCGGCCATTCAGTCTGGCGCCGCCGAAGGCATGTGCACGATGGATCAAAGTTTGCTGCGATTGTACCAGCAAAAGCGAATTAGCAAAGAAACCTGTATGACGTATTGCTTACATTATGAGGCGATGGAAAAACGCATTAAAGCGTTGAGCCTGCTGTAAGAAAGACAAAAAGGCCCCCACTGTGAAAAAACACAGTGGGGGTTCGTTTTTGCTTATGTATGATTATTCGGTTGTAGCACCAGTAGAAACGGTGGACGCCATCATCCGGTGCTTTTCCCGCACAATGAGAATTAGCGACAAAACCGTTGCCAGCAAATCGCTGATGGGCTGTGCTACAAAAATACCGTTGATGCTCATCCACAGGGGCAGCACATACAAAAACGGTACCAAAAAAACCACTTGCCGCAATAGGGAAATTAAAATAGAGGGAAGTGGGCGGTTAATGGACTGGAAAAACGTGGTGGCCAGCATGACAAAGTCCAGCACCGGGGTAATACAGAAATTCAGCCGCAGACCGGTAATACCAATGGCAAACATATCTTCCGTGCCG
>CAJKJS010000283.1 GCA_905200265.1 uncultured Oscillospiraceae bacterium | reverse complement strand
CGGGAACCGGCTTAATCCAACAGGCCGGTTTCTTTCATATTCAGGTAGGCAGCGGTAAGCGTTTCCAGTTCCGTCAGATTGTACTGGAAATCCTGCTCCACAATGGCATAAGGAATACCCATATCTTTGGCTGTTTGCAGAACACCCTTCAGGTTCAGCTTACCCGTACCAGGCGTGCTAAACCGCGGCATGATGTGGCTGCCGTATTCCCCATCTCTCGGTACTTGTCCACAAACGAAGTCCTTGACATGGATGAGCGAGACGCATTCGCCCAGGTTACGCAGTACAATCTGCGGGTCATGCCCAGCGTACGTAACCCAACCGGTATCCACTTCAAAGTTCAGGTTTTCGGTGTAAGCACTCATCAAATACATGGCCGGAACCCCTTTATAGCAGGTGAGGAATTCCGCGTCATGGTTATGGAACAAAAGCTGTAACCCTTCTTTTTTCAGTTCCCCGGCCAGCTTATCCATTTTTTCCAGTTCCCGCCGGAATTCATCATAATCCGGGCAGGTGGGGCGGCCATTAAACCGATACTGGGCCACGCTCAGCGCATAATTGATCACATAGGGTACCCCTGCGGCCTGTGCCTGACGAATCAGTTCTCCTGCATCGGCATCTGCACTGGAGCAGTGAATGGAAAGCGGCACCAGCCCCATCGCTTCCACCCGTTTGCAGTTTTCTTGTACATCGCCCTCAAGCAGCATGCTGCCGCTTTCCATACCGGTATACCCCACCTTGGCATAGCGGGCTAGTACGTCATACGGGTCTCCCATTTCCGGACGAACAAAACCAATAAAACCAGCTTTCATACATGTATCCTTCCTTCCCAAAAAAAGATTCCCGGGTTGTGTCTCCTTTTAACGCCAAACCGGTTTTGTTCTTCCCTTTATAAATATCATTCCTTTACTAAAAAGTCAAGCTCCTTGATAAAAAAACACCAAAATTTTTTCCCATCTTTCTTTGTCTTTTTCTTTTTTGTTCTTTAGTTGCTTTTTACCCTATATGTTTACTATAATGATAAGAAATTCGCATTTATCCCTTCCCCTAGGAGGTCTTCGATTCATGTTTTTTCACTGGTTTTGTCTCTTTGTTTTTTACAGTTTCCTTGGCTGGTGCTGTGAAACCATTTTTTGTTCATTAGCGGCCCGGCGATGGATAAACCGCGGTTTTTTAGCGGGCCCGTTTTGTCCCATCTATGGGTTTGGCGCTTTGTTCGTCTTGTTGTGCTTTGGGCGGTACAAGTCCGACCCTCTTGCCCTGTTCGTTTTGAGCATGGTGGGCTGCTCCATTTTGGAATACATCACCAGTTGGCTCTTAGAAAAACTGTTCGGTGTTTCCTTGTGGGATTATTCCGGCCGCTGGGGAAATCTAAATGGCCGGGTATGCCTGCGCAACTCCCTTTTATTCGGTATTTTATCGGTCGGTGTTGTCCTGTGGATTCATCCGGCGATTGTCACTTTCCTGCGTATACTGCCGCCATATCTAGTATACGTGTTCTTCCTTTCGCTGATGGCCTATCTACTATTTGACCTGACTGTCACGGTACGGGCTCTGCTGGACGTAAACCGGGAAGCCGGGATACGGTCTTTGCAACTGGGGCAAGTATCAGCTACCCGGGATACGTACAAAAAGGGTCTGCGCCAAAAAGCGGCTCGACGCTTTCTCCGCAGCCGCAATCGTTTGTTCCGGGCATTCCCCCGCATGCGTTCCATTCGATATCCGGAGGCCCTGCGTGATCTACGGGATGAATGGCAAGAAAACCTGTTGCGTGCCCGGCAAGATGTGAAACATTCCGTCCAAAATGCCAAAAAAACGCTGAAAAAGAAAATGGAAAAATAAAGGAGGCTTTTTCCATGTCCCGCGTCATTTTAATTCCCGATTCCTTTAAGGGAACGCTTTCTTCCCAGGAAATTTGTCGGATTTTACAGGAAGAAATCCAAACTTTGTGCCCGCACACGCAGATCAAGGCAATTCCTGTAGCCGATGGCGGCGAAGGGACCGTGGATGCCTTTTTGACAGCCCAGGGCGGAGAAAAACGCTATGTAACTGTCAAGGGGCCACACTTTGAACCCGTACGTGCTTTTTATGGCCGCTTGCCCGATGGCACCGCCGTCATTGAAATGGCAGCGGCAGCCGGGCTTCCACTGGCCGAAGGGAATCCCCATGTGGAAACCGCTACCACCTTCGGTGTGGGAGAACTGATGCGTCAGGCGGCCCGGGACGGTTGCCACCGTCTGCTGCTGGGACTGGGCGGTAGTGCCACCAACGATCTGGGCTGTGGTGCAGCCTGTGCAGCCGGCATACGGTTTTTGGACCCGGAAGGGCAGTCATTTGTACCCACTGGTGAAACATTGTCGCAGATTGCGCAAGTGGATCGTTCCGGTCTTGCTCCCGAGCTAAAGGGATTACCTATCATCGCCATGTGCGACATCGATAATCCGTTGTATGGCCCTACTGGCGCTGCATACGTCTTTGCTCCCCAAAAGGGGGCCGATGAAGCCATGGTCGCAAAACTGGACGAAGGACTGCGGCATGCGGCCGGTCCTATTGGACAGGCCGGTGGAGTCAATGTAGCCGACCTTCCAGGCGGTGGCGCTGCCGGCGGCATGGGAGCCGGTATGGTCGCCTTTTTTGGCGCTACTCTACAACCGGGGATCGAGGCGATACTGGATACGGTGGGATTTGATCAGCTGCTGCCCGGCACCGATATGGTTTACACCGGTGAAGGAAAAATTGATGCCCAAAGCTTACGAGGGAAGGTTGTGATTGGAGTAGCCCGCCGTGCAAAAAAAGCAAACGTACCGGTTACCGCTTTAGTAGGCGCCATAGGCGACGGTTATGAAGGCGCTTATCAGGAAGGAGTCAGCGGCATTTTCAGTATTAACCTACGCCCAGAAGATTTTTCCACGGCCCGGTATCGCAGCGAAGAGAACCTGCGGCACACGATGCGCAACCTTTTGCACTATCAAATGGCCCTTTTGACCCGGT
>CAJKJS010000282.1 GCA_905200265.1 uncultured Oscillospiraceae bacterium | reverse complement strand
CGCAGTAGTTTTTCCAGCAGTGCCGCCGTTTCGGGGTGAATGATATAGTGATCCCTGGAATGCTCATAATATTCAATCGGGTCGGTTTCCCGGGACTGATCGCCCCGGTACACCTTACTGGCAGCCAACCGGTCACAGAACATTTCGGCCACATACCGAACCGGCATTTTCATGCCGCACATTTTATGATCGCCGTGGGCATCATAGTCGATCCAATATTCCAAATGGTGTTTGTTGCGGCCTTTGTGGTGCAGCCATGCACTGCTGTACCCTTTTTCCCGGCGTTCGATATTATTGGGGCTTTGAGTTCCCTGAAAATACTTCGCCCCTACCCGAAATTCCACAGGGCTATACTTGGAAAGGTCATGCATGAGCCCCTGGCGGTACAGCCCGATCTGAAAACAGTGCTGCCGCACCAGGCGGCGGTGATACTGGATAGTGCGCAGATGGCGCCATGCTTTGTTCATGTAAAAACCCCTTCCCGATGAAAAAGCCCTCTGTCAATATGACAGAGAGCTTTTGTTTTTGAAATAATCGAACGAATCAGGCTTTGGCACCGGCCGCTGCACGCTTTTTCTTCTTGTGGTTCTGCCACATTACATACAGCGGGCAGGAGATGCACAGCGACGAATAGCAGCCGCTGATAACACCGAACATCATGGGCAGAGCAAACGACGTAACGGAATCAAGCCCATAAGCCAGCCCTACCACATATACCACGGTAATCGCCGCAAAAGTGGTAATCGAGGTATTCAGGCAGCGGGTAAAGTTCTGATTGATGGAAACATTCATCAGTTCTTCGTACGGCACCTTCGGCCCCAGCACCCGGCGGTTTTCACGCAGGCGGTCGTACAAGACGATGGTATCGTTGAGCGAATACCCCAGAATCGTCAGTACTACGGCGATAAAACTGTCGTTGAGCGGCATGCGGAAGATGATAAACACAAAGTACACCACCAGCACGTCGTGAATCAGCGCAATCACACCGGTTACACCAGCCGACATACCACCAATTTTCTTAAACCGGATGGCCACGTACAAAATCAGCAGGATAGCTGCCAGCAAAATGGCTACCATGCACTTGGCAAAGAACATGGCGCCCATGGTCGCATCCACGCTGCTGGATTCACCCAGCTGCACGTTGGAATCGGGGAATGCTGCCTGCAATTTATCGAGCAGGTCGCTCTGGGTCTGGGGATCCACCGTGCCCGTACCGGCAAAGTTCAGGCTGATCTGGTCTACCGTGTCGCTGCCGGCCGACGTCTGCACATTTTCGTTGATGGTCACTTCGGCGCTGGTGCCGGTGACATCCTTCGCAATTTGGGCCACCTGTTCGGTGTCCATATCGCCGCTATAGGAATACTTCAAAATGGTGCCGCCGCGGAACTGCGTAGACAGTTCCGTGCCGAACAGAATGTTGCACAGAAGGCCCACCACCATAATCGCGGCCGAGATGATGAAATAGACTTTTCTGTGGCCATAAAAATCAATGTTAAACTTTTTCATTTTTAGGACCTCCGAACAGCCATTTGTGGCGCAGCGATTGATAGCCGGACAGCGAGCGAAGCATAATCCGCACGCAGAACACGCTCATCACAAAGTTGCAAATCACCCCAACGATCAGCGTATAACCGAAGGAATAGATCGAACCGGTGGTAGAAGCACCAAAGATCATCGAGAGAATGTTGCTGGGTCCAAACACAGCCATCAGAATAATGGCCACGATGATCACGGTAATGTTCCCGTCGAAAATGGCCCAGAAACTGCTGCTGTCGCCCTTTTTGATGGCGCCATCCAAAGAGCGGCCCGCCCACAGTTCTTCCTTAATCCGGACAAAGGTAATTATGTTGGCGTCGACAGCCATACCAATGCCCAAAATGATACCGGAAATACCGGGCAGGGTCATGGTGAAGCTGTTGATAAACGGGAAGTACCCGCTGATACAGGCAAAGGTAAGGCCCAGATGCCCCAGAAGAGCAATCACCGCTACCACACCAGGCAGACGGTACATGAAAATCATGAACAAAGCAATCAGAATAAAGGCGATAATCCCGGCCAGCAGCATGGCATCCAGCGAAGAAGCACCCATAGTGGGACTAATGCTGCTGTAGCTGCTTACATCCAGTTTAAACGGCAGGGAACCAGCCTGGATCTTATTGGCCAAAGCCGACGCTTCCGCCGCGGTAAAGCCAACCGTACCGTCAGGATTGCTGCCCCCGCTAATGGTACATTTCCCGTCAGGGATGGCTTCATTAACCGTGGGATTGGAAATCATTACATCATCCATCCAAATGGAGATGATTTCACCGGTAAGACGTTCCGTCGCTTCGGCAAAAGCTTCTTTGCCCTCTTCATCAAATTCCAGAGCCACCACATACTCTGTGGCGCCCGTATTCGGGTCCTGCTCCATCTGAGCCGTAGCCGAAATAACATGACTACCGTCCAAAATGACTTTTTCAGCAGTATCACCGGCCGGCGTCATGGCCACTTCTTCGCCGTTCGCGTCCGTTTCGGTGGTTTCGTACTCGTCACCCTCACGGAATGTGAGCTGCGCCGTCGAACCCAGTTCCTGGATGGCAGCTTCGGGATCGAAATCCTCTTCTTCGCTGTTCCAGGGGAACCGGACAATGATCCGGTCGTTGGTGGAATCGGTGTACAGCTCGTAATCGGTGATATTGTTGTTCACCATACGCAGCTTGATGACTTCTTCCGCCGCTGCCAACTGCTCATCGGTCGCATCGATCCCGTCAGCCGGAACAAAAGTGGCTTCCACGCCGCCGCGGATGTCAATCCCCCAGCGAATGTCGCCCATTCCTTTTACAATGGTTCCGTTCTGACCATACACGCCAAAAATGGCCGTGCCGGTGAATACGAGCAGCAGGATGGCAACGATGAAAAATACAGCTTTGGGTGTTCTTTTCATGCGTAGTTCCTCCAAATTATGTGTTTTGCAAGGCTGCGGAATAACCGGAAAAACGGCCTTTTTCGTCCTTTCGCAAT
>CAJKJS010000281.1 GCA_905200265.1 uncultured Oscillospiraceae bacterium | reverse complement strand
TGGCCAATTGTTCACCGAGGGAACGAGGAAGAAAAGGTAAGATAAGCCGGCCGGAAGGTAAATGGAAGATCACAAAACACAATCCCCATTTTTGCTGTAAGGGCGTTTGATACAGTGAAACCGACAAAACGCGGTCAAACGAAACACAGCCCTGACGGGCCCAAAAGAACCCCTTTTGCCACAAGAGATGGCCGTTTTCTTCCCGGCAAGCAAAGAACTGCAGGGAAAAGGGAAACAGCCATCCTGCCAGCAATGCTCCTACAGCCAGACAAAGGGGGACCCATGACCAAAGGTTTATACTCCCAAGCAAAAGCGCGGGAACGGAGGCGAGAAGTAAGCCTTCCAGGCGGCAGCATGTAACCGCCTTTTTTTGTGGAACAAACGAGATCAGTGCCTTCACCTTCTTTCTTTTGCAGTATGGCAAAAGAAAGCGGGAATATACGAAACATCAGGTGATTTCACCATCCGAATAGGCCAGTAGGGCAGCGGGATTGATAATCCTTATGGAACGGTATTGGGACAGAATCCATCCGTTTTTCTGCAATTTTTGTACAGCCCGGGTTACGGTTACCCGGGAAGCCCCGATTCGTTCCCCCAATTCTTCATGCGAACCCTGTACGACAGGGCCCGATTCTGCCAGAAACCGAGCCAGACGCCGGTCAGCCTGCAAAAAAGCCATGCTGTCTACCTGGGAAGAAAGTAATCGGACCCGGGCGCTTAGGGCCCGCATCATGGCAAGCGCTAATCCTGGTTCCTTCTGGAGGGAATCCAGTAGCACGCGGCGGGATACCGCCACGATTTCCGACTTTTCCAGTGCCCGGGCCGAACTCATGCGGGGGCCGCCATCAAAAAAGGCGGCTTCACCAAACACACCGCCGGTTTGCTGAACACGCAGTGTGCGTTCGGCCCCATCGGGAGAAGCCAAAAAAATACGAATTTTCCCTTTTTTTAGATAATAAAGGCGGTCGGCGGTATCCCCTTGCCAGTAAATCATACTGCTGCGTTGGTAGACAAGCGTAGGGGCCAGGGTTTCCAGCACGCGCCAAAGGTCCGGTTCCATGGGGAATGCCTCCTCTATAACAAGAAATCTTATCTAATTGTATCATATGATACAGAGTGTAAACAAGCATAGACGTATACTAAGTACAACACAATAAGAACAGATCAGGCCCCTCGGGGCATGAACAGAGAGGAGAGAGCGTTTTATGGGGATGACCATGACGCAGAAAATCCTGGCCGCACATGCCGGTTTGCCGGAAGTAAAGGCCGGTCAGCTGATTGAAGCGAAGCTCGACATGGTGCTGGGTAACGATATTACCAGCCCGGTAGCGATCAATGAATTTGAAAAATGTGGTGCCTGCCACGTGTTTGATTCCCAGCGTATTGCACTGGTGCTGGATCACTTTGTGCCGAACAAAGATATCAAAGCGGCGGAGCAGTGCCGTCAAACCCGGAACTTTGCGGGAAAATACGATATCAAGCACTTTTACGATGTGGGCCGCATGGGGATTGAACATGCGCTGCTGCCGGAACAGGGGATTGTAGGCCCGGGCGACTGCATTATCGGCGCCGATTCCCACACCTGTACCTATGGCGCGCTGGGCGCGTTTTCCACGGGGGTAGGTTCCACTGATATGGCAGCGGGCATGATCACAGGCAAAGCTTGGTTCAAAGTTCCTTCGGCCATTAAAGTCACCCTTACGGGCAAACCCACCGGCTTTGTCAGCGGCAAAGACGTGATTTTGCACCTGATTGGTGAAATCGGGGTGGACGGTGCTTTATACCAGTCGCTGGAATTTACCGGGGACGGGGTGGCCGCCCTTTCCATGGACGACCGTCTGTGCATTGCCAACATGGCCATTGAAGCCGGGGCCAAAAACGGCATTTTCCCGGTGGACGATGTGACCCGTGCTTACTGCAAAGACCGCTTTACCCGTACGCCCGTGGAATATGCCGCGGATGAAGACGCTGAGTATACCCGCGAAGTGGTGATCGATCTTGCATCCTTGCGTCCCACGGTTTCGTTCCCCCATTTGCCGGAAAACACCCGCACCATTGACGAGATTGGTCCCACGGAAGTCAAGATCGATCAGGCCGTTATCGGGTCGTGCACCAACGGCCGTATGGAAGACCTGCGGGCCGCAGCATCCATCCTCAAAGGCCGCAAAGTAGCCGATGGAGTGCGCTGCATTGTGATTCCCGGCACCCAGCAGATCTACCTGCAAGCCATGAAAGAAGGCCTTATTGAAACTTTTATCACCGCGGGTGCGGTGGTCAGTACGCCTACCTGTGGGCCGTGCCTGGGCGGTTATATGGGTGTTCTGGGAAAAGGCGAACGGGCCATTTCCACCACCAACCGCAACTTTGTAGGCCGCATGGGTCACGTGGAATCGGAAGTTTATCTTGCTAGCCCTGCTGTAGCAGCCGCCAGCGCCGTGACCGGCTATATCACCGACCCGGCTGCCGTATAATTTGCCCATCGGAAAGGAGTAAGTGCCATGAAAGCACATGGAACTGTGCATAAATATGGGGATAACATCGACACGGATGTCATCATCCCTGCCCGTTATCTCAATACCTCTTCCCACAGTGAGCTGGCCAGCCACTGCATGGAAGATATCGACAAAGACTTTGTCACTCGCGTAAAGCCCGGTGATATTATGGTAGCCGACAAAAACTTTGGCTGTGGGTCGTCCCGGGAACATGCGCCTATTGCTATTAAGGCCAGCGGGATTTCCTGTGTCATTGCATCGACGTTTGCCCGTATTTTTTACCGCAACGCCATCAACATCGGCTTGCCGATTTTGGAATGCCCGGAAGCGGCTAAAGCCATTCAGGCCGGGGATGAGGTAGAAGTGGACTTTGATACCGGCGTCATCACCGACTGCACCACCGGCCAGACATTTTCAGCTGAACCTTTCCCGCCGTTTATTCAGCAGATCATTCAAAAAGGCGGTTTGCTTGCATCCATCCAAAAATAAGCGACAGCTTTTTATGGGAAAATCCCCCGTTGCC
>CAJKJS010000280.1 GCA_905200265.1 uncultured Oscillospiraceae bacterium | reverse complement strand
TCGCACCAGCCGCTGCTGCTATGCATCCCCACACCACCATATTCAAAAATAAAAAGAGGCGAATGGTCGTGCGTCCTTTCGTATGTGACGAGCAAAAATCCAATATTTTTTTCATTCGTCTGTACTCCTTCCCATGCTATTTTGCTTATTATAGTCCGGGAAGGTAAAAAAATAGGAAGGGACCCTGTAAATTCCAAGTAAATTTGCAAGGTCTCTTCCCTATGGTTTACAAAGCAGTATTAGGGCAAAAAGCGGTGAAAACGTACGGTAATGCACGTGCCGCGCCCCGGTTCGCTTTCCAGGGAAAGCTCTGCCTTATGTTGTTCGACAATATGGCGCACGATAGCCAGCCCCAGACCGGTTCCTCCGGTTGCCTTGGAGCGACTCTTGTCCACCCGATAAAAACGCTCGAAAATCCGTTCCCGGTGCTCTTTGGGAATGCCAATCCCTGTATCCCGTACGCTGAGCACCACATCCTCTTTTTCGTAAAAAGTACGAATGTAAACACTGCCTCCCGGCACGTTATACCGAATGGCATTATCGCACAAATTAAAGCACAATTCTTCCATCATGCCCCTGTCGGCCCGTACAATGGCTTTCTGGGTTTCCAATACCAGTGTTACCCGGTTATTAGAAGCCAGCAATTGCAGGGACTGAGCGGTACGTTCGGTTATATCAGCCAGATCCAGTACTTCCGGGTGCATAATCGGTTCGGGAGAATCCAGCTGCGACAGACGCAAAATATCATTGATCAAATTCAAAAGCCGTTTGGCGCTGCGGCGAATTTCCCCGGCAAACCGCGGAATGTCTTCGCTGGCCGCCATGCCGCTTTCCATCAGTTCCGCATATCCGGAAATAGAGGTAAGCGGTGTTTTCAGCTCATGGGTTACATTGGCTGTAAACTCCGTACGGATCTTAGCGCTTTTCATGATTTCGGCATGTTGGGACCGAATGGTTTCCACAAACGGGCGCAATTCCGGATAGACCGGTTTATTCTGAGGATCGTCCAAATGTTCGGCCAGCACTTCAATCGGACGGATCAGCCGTTTGGTCAAAAGATTCGACAATAGGAAACAAACCACCATCAGCAGGCACAGCACAACGAGCATAGCCGGCACAGCCCGGCCAAACAGGCTCCATAGGCTGTCCGTTTCCCGGGCCACACGCACTACAGATCCATCCTGCAAAGCGACCGCCACATAATACGTGCTCAGGGACAATGTGCTCGACATGCGCACATCTTCCCCTTCTCCGGTTTCAAAGGCTTTTTTCACCTCGGGACGGTCCGCGTGGTTTTCCATATCCGACGCATTGACGTCGTTGTCAAACAGCACAGTACCGTCCGCCGAAATCACGGTAAAGCGAACTTCATCGTGATTAAGCTCATTGCGTTCCAGCACTTCCTGGGCCTGCTGTTCATTTTCACAGGTATCCTGCAATAAGTACGCATAGGCGCGCAGGTCTTCCATGACCTGTTCGCCAAATAAATCGTGAAAGATAAAAACCAGCAGTGTCAGGGTGGCGACAATCGCCAGCCCTGCCACTGCCATAAAATGACCGTTAATTTTACGCTTCATTTTCGTCCTTCCATTCCGCACGATAGCCTACATTGCGCACCGTACGAATGATTTTGCCCGCATCGCCCAGCTTCTGCCGCAGGGATTTGATATGCATATCAATGGTGCGGGATTCTCCTTCAAAATTTTCTTTCCACACCCGCTCCATAATGGTATCACGGGGCACTACAATGCCATGATTGCGCATGAGCAGTTGCAATAGTTCAAATTCTTTGTAGGTCAGCTCCACAGCCACACCGTTGACCAGTACCAACCGGCGGCTGGCATCCAGGTGCACGGGGCCCAGTGTTAAACTGGTTTCCCCCGATTCTCCTGTACGGCGGATCAGCGCTTTGACCCGGGCAATGAGCTCCATGACGCCAAAGGGCTTCGTCAGATAATCGTCCGCCCCACTGTCAAGGCCTTTCACTTTATCCATTTCGGTTGTTTTCGCTGTGACAAGCAGAATAGGCACTCGCTTCGTATCCGAACGCCCCCGCAGTTTTTGCAGAATATGCAGCCCGTCTTCATCGGGAAGCATAATATCCAAAATGATCAGGTCCGGACGCCGCTCGGCAATACCGGCATAAAAATCCCGGGCCGTCTGAAAACTGCTCACAGAAAAGCCGCTGTTTTTCATGGCATAGGCTTCAATTTCACCGATATTCGGGTCATCTTCTACAATGGCAATCCACATATTCCCTCATCCCCTCTTATTTCGAAGTTACAACTTCCTGTCCAGTGGGAATGCTGTCGCCCAAATCTTTTTCGTAAATTTCGAACTGGCAATTGATAATATTCATGCAATGATCCGCCGTACGGCGCAGGTTGGTACATACGTCCGTCAGGATAAAGCCCATTTCAATGGTACATTCCCCATTTTTCAGCCGTTCAATATGATGGGCCCGTGCAATTTCACACAATTCTGCCACACGGGTACGACGGGCCGCCAACTCCTTGGCCTTTTCATAATCGCTACCCTGCAGTTCTTCCACAATGCCTTCGGCCAGGCATTGCACTTCTTTCATCGGCGCTTTCAGTTCTGCCAACGCCGCCGGAGAAAAGCCAATCTGTTTTTCGTTCATTTCAGTGGCCGATTCCGCCAGTGCTTTGGCATAGTCGGTAATCCGTTCAAAGTCACCGATATCATGCAGCAGCACCGAAACACGGCGGCTGGCCGTTTCGCTCAGCGGCATACGGGACAGCTGTACGAGATACGAACCCAGCCGGTCTTCAAAATGGTCAGCCTTTGTTTCCATAAGCCCAACCTGTTCGGCTTCTTTTTCATCATATTTACTGAAAAGGGCAAAACTCTTTTCCAATGCACTGCGACTGAGGTCAGCCATACGATATACGGCTTTTTCGCTCTGATCCAGAGCCAGAGCGGGTTTGTCCAGAAAACGGGTATCCAGTTCCCGCAGATCTTGCAGGGTACCTTCGCTGGCACGTTCCGGTACGGT
>CAJKJS010000279.1 GCA_905200265.1 uncultured Oscillospiraceae bacterium | reverse complement strand
CGGCTTTTTTCGACGGACCGGGAATCGGAAAGGAAGTGTTTGGCATGGAAGAAACAAAGGGGTTCGTGCATTCCATTGAAAGCATGGGCCTGGTCGATGGCCCCGGTATCCGGGTTGTGGTTTTTTTGCAAGGATGCCGGTTGCGATGCCAGTTCTGCCATAATCCGGATACCTGGAAAGGGCAGGGCGGCACATCCATGACGCCAAGCGAGCTGTTGCAAAAAATCGAACGGTTTCGGGCTTATTTTGCCCGCAGTGGCGGCGGGGTGACGTTTTCCGGCGGGGAACCGCTGATGCAACCCGACTTTTTGCTGGCCTGCCTGAAGCTTTGCCGGAAGGAAGGCATTCACACGTGCCTGGATACGGCGGGCTGTGGTCTGGGAGACTACGACGAGATTTTGCGGTATACCGATCTCATCTTGTATGACGTTAAACAGGTCACCGAAGAGAAGTACCTCGCCCTTACGGGACAGAGCTGGGACGAAACGACCCGCTTTTTGCAGGCGGTACGCCGTACACAGACGCCGGTGTGGGTACGTCATGTGGTGGTGACTGGGTTAACGGATAGCGACGAGCACATGAAGGCGTTGCAAGCGTATATTCGTGATGTTGTGCCTAATGTGACCAAAGTCGAGCTGTTGCCGTACCACAAACTGGGCGAGAATAAATATCGCACCATGGGGATTCCGTACCCGCTGGAGGGAACGCCCGCCATGGACCGTAAACAAGTAGAAAAATTGCAAAAAACATATTTTGATGTATAAACATAACGACAAGGAGGTTATTTTCGGTATGGAAAGTAAAACGGCTTGGGCTGGGTTCCGCCCTGGAATCTGGCAGGAAGAAGTAGATGTGCGCAACTTCATTCAGAAAAACTATACCCTGTATGAAGGGGACGATAGTTTTCTGAAAGGTCCCACGGAAAAAACGCGCAAGGTATGGGACAAGTGCAGCGACTTGCTCCAGCAGGAACTGAAAAACGGCGGGGTACTGGATGTGGAAACCCATCGGGTTTCGGGTATCTGCAACTTTGAGCCCGGCTATATCGATCAGGAAAATGAAGTCATTGTCGGGCTGCAGACCGATGCCCCGTTAAAGCGTATGGTGAACCTGTACGGTGGCATGCGTATGGCGGAACAGAGCCTGAAGGCATACGGTTATGAACTGGACCCTGAAATTCGCCGTCATTTTTCCGAATACCGCAAGACTCACAACGACGGGGTCTTTGATGCATATCCCGCGCGGGTACGAAAGGCCCGTCATGCCGGGTTGCTTACCGGGTTGCCGGATGCATACGGCCGCGGCCGCATTATTGGCGATTACCGCCGGGTAGCTCTGTACGGTACCGATTTTCTGATTGAACAGAAAAAGCTGGACCTTGAAAAACTGGATGGGCCCATGGATGAAGAACGTATCCGCCTGCGCGAAGAAGTGAGCATGCAGATTCGCGCCCTGCGCGACATTGCCACCATGGCGGCTTCGTACGGTGTGGATATTACGAAACCGGCGGTTTCGGCCCATGACGCGGTACAGGCTGTCTATATGGCGTATCTGGCCGGTACGAAAGAAAATAACGGTGCGGCCACGTCCCTGGGCCGTACGTCTACCTTCCTGGATATTTATATCCAGCGCGATCTGGTCAATGGGGTGATCACCGAAGAAGAAGCCCAGGAATTGATTGACCAGTTCATCATCAAGCTGCGTCTGATCCGTCACCTGCGTACTCCCGACTATAATGAACTGTTCGGCGGTGATCCCACCTGGGTAACCGAGTCCATTGGCGGTGTAGGCATTAACGGGAAACCCCTGGTGACGAAGAACAGCTTCCGGTATCTGCACACGCTGATTAACTTAGGAACGGCGCCGGAACCCAACATGACGGTGCTGTGGAGCGAACACCTGCCTAAAGCGTTTAAAGAATACTGCGCAAAAATTTCGATCCAGACCGATTCCGTACAGTACGAAAACGATGATGTGATGCGTCCGGTGTATGGCGATGATTACGCCATTGCCTGCTGCGTGTCCGCCATGAAAGTGGGCAAGCAGATGCAGTTCTTTGGGGCTCGCTGCAACGTGGCTAAATCCCTCCTGTATGCCATTAACGGCGGTGTGGACGAAAAACTGGGCGAAGTGATCGTGCCCGGCATTGAACCCATTACCGACGAAGTGCTGGATTACGACAAGGTGTGGAATAACTACAAAAAGGTACTGGAATATGAAGCCGAGCTGTATGTGGATGCAAACAACATTATCCACTTTATGCACGACAAGTACGCTTACGAAGCCAGCCAGATGGCACTGCATGACACCAGCGTGGAGCGGTTGATGGCTTTTGGTATTGCCGGCCTTTCGGTGGCGGCGGACAGCCTGTCGGCTATTCGGTATGCAAAGGTAAAGCCCATCCGCAACGAACAGGGTGTGGCCATTGATTTCGAAATTGAAGGCGACTTCCCCAAATACGGGAATGATGATGATCGCGCCGACGACCTGGCCGTCAACATTGTGACCCGGTTTAGTAAAGAACTGAAGAAACATCCGCTGTATCGTGGTGCGATTCACACGCTGTCGGCTTTGACCATCACCAGTAACGTGATGTACGGCAAGAAGACTGGGTCCACGCCCGATGGGCGCAAGGGCGGCGAGCCGCTGGCACCTGGCGCCAACCCCATGCATGGCCGCGATAAATCCGGTGCATTGGCTTCGCTGAATTCGGTAGCGAAGATCCCGTACCGCGATGTGTGCCAGGATGGTATCAGCAATACGTTCTCGATTGTGCCCGATGCGCTGGGTCACGGACTGGAACAGCGGATTAAGAACCTGACCTATATTCTCGATGGTTACTTTGCACAGGGTGCGCACCATCTGAATGTCAATGTTTTCAGCCGCGAAACCTTGATTGACGCCATGGAACATCCGGATAAGTACCCGACTTTGACCATTCGTGTATCGGGGTATGCCGTAAACTTCCATCGTCTGTCTCGTGAACAGCCGCTGGAAGTCATTGCCCGTACTTTCCACGAA
>CAJKJS010000278.1 GCA_905200265.1 uncultured Oscillospiraceae bacterium | reverse complement strand
GTGCTCCGGCGCCACACGGAGCTGGCCGCTTACATGATATTGGACGAGTTCCCGCAAAAATTCATCGCTTTTATCTTGCAGCATGTAATCGTACCGAATACCGGAACGGATAAATACCTTTTTGACCTTTGGCAATTCTCGAAGGGATCGCAGCAAATGTAAATATTCCCGATGGTCTGCCTGCAAGGCTGGGCATGCTTTCGGAGCCAAACACTTTTTCCCTTTGCACAATCCTTGTGTTTTTTGTTTTTCACAAGAAGGATGCCGGAAATTTGCTGTGGGACCGCCCACATCATGAATATATCCCTTAAAGGTAGGGCGCTGTGTTAGTTTGCGGGCTTCTCGTAGTACTGACGCTTCACTACGGGTTGTTACAGCACGTCCCTGATGGAACGCAATTGAACAAAAATTACAGGCGCCAAAACAACCGCGATTGTGTGTAATAGAAAACTCGACTTCTTCGATTGCCGGCACGCCACCCATGGGCTCATAAATCGGGTGATATGTCCCCTCATACGGCAATTCATACACGGCATCCAGCTCTTCTGTGGTTAGCGGTTCCATGGGGGGATTTTGCACCAGCATTTGATGACCATGACGCTGAATCACCCGTTTACCCCGCACGGCATCTTGCTCATCCTGCTGTTTGCGGCAAGAAATAGCGTAATCCCGCTTAGACGCGCATACCTGCTCAAAACTGGGACATTCAGCCGCCGGACCAGGTTGGTATTCTGAAACCGGAACCAGATAACAAGTTCCCTTAATATCCGTCATGGAACGAATGGATTCCCCATTTTTTAGCCGGTCCGCAATCAAAATGGTTTGCTTTTCCCCCATGCCAAACGACAACAGATCGGCGCCGCTTTCCAACAAGATGGATGGATGTACGGAGTTATCCCAGTAATCATAATGGGCAAACCGGCGCAAAGAGGCTTCCAATCCGCCAATGATCACCGGAACATCGGGGTATATTCGTTTTAAAGCGCGGGTATAAACAGTCACCGCTCGATCCGGGCGATAACCAGTTTTCCTGCCCGGCGAATAGGCATCACTGCTGCGCCGTTTTCTTGCCGTGGTATAATGGGCCACCATCGAGTCAATATTGCCCGAATTCACCATAAACCCTAGTTTAGGCCGGCCAAACCGGGTAAAGTCCCGATCATTATGCCAATCTGGCTGGGCTAAAATAACTACCCGATAACCATGACTTTCCAGCACGCGGGAAATAATCGCCGTACCAAAGGTATTGTGGTCTACATAGGCATCTCCCGTTACCAAAACAAAATCCGGTGCATCCCATCCCCGGGCAGTTACTTCTTCCATTGATATGGGCAAAAAGGCCAATCGCTGCACCTCCTACTATCTTCATCCTTTATTCGGATTGTTGTGCTTGCCGTTCCAAATACTGCTGATAGGTCATGAGAACAACACGGGGTTTCGAGCCTTCATGCGGCCCGACAATACCCATTTGTTCCATTTCATCGATCAATCGTCCGGCACGGGCATACCCTAAACGCAAGCGCCGTTGCAACAGAGAAGTAGAAGCCTGTCCTGCTTCTACCACGCATTTAATGGCATCGTTCATCATAGGATCGCTGGAATCAGCATTTCCAGCATCATCCCCGCTGTGTTCTGCCACTGCATTTTTCTCAATCTCATCCATGACATTTTCATCATAATCGGAATCCTGCGATTTCTTGAGGAAATTGACAATGGATTCAATTTCACCATCAGAAACGAAGCAGCCCTGAATGCGTATGGGTTTTTGGGCGCCAATAGGCGAAAATAGCATATCGCCCTGCCCCAACAGTTTTTCAGCTCCCACACTATCCAGAATGGTGCGGGAGTCCACCCCATTTGATACCGTCAAGGCAATACGGCTGGGAATATTGGCTTTAATAAGACCTGTGACAACGTCGACAGAGGGACGCTGTGTTGCCACGACCAGATGCATACCGGCAGCTCGGGCCATCTGAGCCAGACGGCAGATAGAATCTTCCACTTCATTCGGTGCCGCCATCATCAAGTCGCTCAATTCGTCAATGACGATGACGATTTGCGGCATATGCAGCATGGGCTGTCCGTCTTCGTCCTTATAGCCTCTTTCCTGGGCTAAACGATTATATCCGGACAGATCTCGTACATTGCACTGCGCAAAAATTTTATACCGCTTCAGCATTTCGGTAACGGCCCAGTTTAGGGCTCCGGCCGCTTTACGAGGGTCCGTTACAACGGGTACAAGTAAATGCGGGATGCCATTATATACGCCAAATTCCACTACTTTGGGGTCGATCAGCAAGAATCGTACTTCATCCGGCGTCGATTTATACAGGATGCTGACGATCATGGCGTTTACGCATACGGATTTACCGGAACCCGTCGTACCGGCAATTAGCAAATGGGGCATTTTCGCCAGGTCTGCTACTGCCACAGCACCAGCCAAATCGCGGCCCAGAGCCACCGTCAACTTGCTTTTGGCCATAGTAAAGGTATTGGACTCCATCAAGTCACGCATGCGCACAACGCTTCTTGTCTTGTTCGGTACTTCAATACCTACCGCTGCTTTGCCAGGAATGGGAGCTTCGATACGCACACCGGAAGCTGCCAGATTCATGGCAATATCATCTGACAAATTTGTAATCTTGCTGATTTTAACCCCCGCAGCGGGTTGCAGTTCGTATCGGGTCACCGAAGGTCCACGGGAAATATCGACAATACGGGCCGTTACTCCGAAACTTTTCAGTGTCTGTACCAGCAAATCTCCGTTAGTCTGCAATTCTTCCGTTTCACTGCGGGTATCGGCTACTTTGCTGGTTTCAAGCAGCGAGAGAGGCGGAAAATGATAGGTACCCTCTTCATTGGTTTCAGGTAAAGATGAAGGTACCGCCGGTTTTGCCAGAGCAGGCTGCACCGAAGATTCCGGATTTTGAACCATTTCTGTAGGCGTGTGCTGGGCCTGCCGGGTGGTTTCCAGTAGTTTTTTGATAGCAGGATTTTCACCTGCTTCTTCCTTTTTATCTTCCGCCGGTGCAGTAG
>CAJKJS010000277.1 GCA_905200265.1 uncultured Oscillospiraceae bacterium | reverse complement strand
CCCCATACCTGAAGGAAAATACCATGGAAACGGGACGCCCCCTGCAAGAACTGAAAAACAACCTGATTTCCGCCAACGCTTATATGGGCTGCGCCGGGATTGTGGAGGCGCTGCGTCAGGGAGCCGACCTGATCATCACCGGCCGGGTGGCCGACCCGGCCCTGGTTTTGGGGCCGCTGGTGTATGAATTCGGCTGGGCTATGGACGATTGGGATAAACTGGGCAAAGGCACCCTGGCCGGGCACCTGCTGGAATGCGCCGGACAGGTCACCGGCGGATACTATGCCGATCCGGGGCGCAAAGATGTGCCCGATCTATGGAACCTGGGCTTCCCCATCGCCGAAGTCGGGGAAGACGGCAGCTTGACCATCACCAAGCTGCCCGATACCGGGGGTGTGGTCAATGAAGACACCTGCAAAGAACAGATCGTCTATGAATTGCAGGACCCCGCCCGGTATTACACCCCCGACTGTACCGCCGATTTTCAGATGGTACACGTAAAGCAAACCGGCCCCGACCGGGTGGCCGTGTATGGCGCCACCGGACACCCCCATAATGGCAAATTGAAGGTCAGCGCCGGGTACCAGGACTGCTGGATTGGCGAAGGCCAGATCAGCTACGGCGGGCCCAACGCGCTGGCCCGGGCCCAGCTGGCTGGGGAAGTCGTGCGCAATCGGTTAATGATAACCGGCTGCCAGGTGGACGAACTCCGCGTCGACCTGATGGGGGTAAATTCCCTGTATGGTACCGCCTCCAAGGAGGCCCCCGCTCCCCAGGAAGTACGGCTGCGGGTGGCAGCGCGCACTAAGTGCCGGGAGGAAGCCGAAAAAATCGGCAATGAAGTGGAAGCGCTGTACACCAACGGCCCCGCCGGGGGCGGTGGCGCTGTAAAAAACGTGCGCCGGATTGTGTCGGTAGCATCAATCCTCATGCCCCGGGACGCCGTCACATCCCATGTGACGATGCTGTAAGGAGGTTGTCCCCATATGAAACTGTATGATCTGGCTCATTCCCGTACGGGGGATAAAGGCAATATTTCGGTGATCTCGCTTATTCCCTACCGGGCGGAGGATTACCCTCTGCTGTGCGAAAAAGTCACGGCAGAAAAAGTCAAAGAGCACTTTGCCGGCATTGTAAAAGGTACGGTCACCCGGTATGAACTCCCCTGTCTGCCGGCACTGAATTTCGTGATGGAAAATGCGCTGGGCGGCGGCGTCACCCGGTCTTTAGCGGTGGATATGCACGGCAAAACCCTGGGGTTCCATTTACTGGATATGGAAATCTGATAAAAAGAAAACCGGTCTTCGGATTTGTCCCGAAGGCCGGTTTTTTATGGCTTATTTTTACAGCAGCTTCGCGCGCTGTTCTTCGCGGGACAGGGGACTCAGATCGGCAGGAGCCACATCAAATACGGTGCGGCAACCGGTTTCCCCGCGGCCGTGCATACGGGAAAGGGCCCGGGCGTACGCCACCAGCACACTGCCCGTAAATTCGGGGTTGGAATCGAGTTTTAACGAAAACTCGATCACATGGCCGTTTTCACCCTGTTCCCCGGTGCGTCCGGTACGAATCACACTGCCGCCATGGGGAATCCCCTTGTGGTCACGGTCCAGTTCTTCCTGCGAAATAAAGTGCACCGTAGTATCATAATCGGCAAAGTATTTCGGCATGGTGCAAATCTGCTGGGTAATGGCTTCCCGATCGGCGTCCGGCGCTGCTACGACATAGCATTCCCGCGTGTGCTTTTCCCGGGTGGTCAGGGTGGGATTTTCCCCACTGCGCACGGCCTGCAAAGCTTTTTCTACGGGGCAGGTGTACTGCCGGGCATCCAGCACGCCGGGAATACGGCGAATCGCATCGGAATGGCCCTGGCTTACCCCGCGGCCCCAGAACGTGTAATCGTGTCCCTGCGGCAACACGGCCCCAGCCAGCAGGCGATTGAGGGAAAACAGGCCCGGGTCCCAACCCACCGAAATCATGGCCAGGTGACCGCTCTTTTCGGCTGCTTCATTGACTCGGGCAAAATGGGCGGGAATATCCGCGTGGGTGTCAAAGCTGTCGATTACGTTAAAGAGACCCGATAGCTGCGGCGTCATCTCCGGCAGGTCGGTAGCACTGCCGCCGCACAGGATCATCACATCAATGGCATCCGTAAATTTCTCCGCATCAGCGGCCGGGTAAACGGGCACATCCCCGGTCTGCCCTTTCAGTGTCGCGGGGTCCCGACGGGTAAAAATTCCCACCAGTTCCATGTCAGGCTGCTGTTTAATGGCGCTGGCCACCCCACGGCCCAGATTGCCATATCCGTAAATGCCAATTTTCATCGTGCAAGATCCTTTCTTTGATTTAGCGGACAAAATATCCGCTTTTCCTTCATGTGAACCGCCCTTTTACCGGGCATGGTGCTTATTAGTATAGCATATCTAACCGGGGTTGTCACCGTGCACCTGTATAAAAATAACATCTCTTGCAAAAACATTCTGCCATACGACGCAAAAAATACTACCAAACAAACACAATTTGTCCCTTTTTGCGCTTTATGTGCTATAAAATATAAAAAAGTTCTATTTATTTTTACTTTATATGCCCCTTGCCGTCTTCTTTTGACGCATAACCGGGCTTTTTCCCATGGCCAAAGGGCCCCCACCGTGGTGTTGGGGGTGATTTTGTCTGCCTGTACCATTTTCGTAAAGAAAGGAGGCTCCCCGGCTTGTACCTGTATCTTCCCTTCCGGGAACATCTTTTTCATCCGGATCTCGGGGCTTATGATTCTTATGGCATTCTGGCGCTGCGGCAAACGCATACCGGGTGGGTACGCGAAGCCTACATTCCCGATGTAACCCCATCTCGCGCTTGCATTCGTGACCTATGCCGCCGGTACATAAAAGCCCAGCTTATGCCCTGCCATTTAATGGATGTTCTACAAGATGAACTATAACCCTGCAAAAAACAGAATTCCGAAAAGCCGCAAAACGGTTTTCGGAATTCTGTTTTTTTAATAGGCTCCGATAAACGATAGGGTCGGATACACTCTTGC
>CAJKJS010000276.1 GCA_905200265.1 uncultured Oscillospiraceae bacterium | reverse complement strand
GTTCGGTTCAAATCCCCGGAAGGCTTTTTTGTTTATGGGAACAGTTTTCCAGTATTTTTGATAGACCCCAACGTCATATTATCAGCCAGATAAGCATAGGTAAAACCGTCAGTACCCTCATAATACAGATATAAATAGTAATGGGTATTTCCGTTTTCATCTTTCTCTACAATGTCCCACAGAGAAAGAGTCGCACCATCCCCGTACGTTACCTGTAAATCCCAGTCCTCCGGCATGGGCCCGGACTTTTCTTCCCCCATCCCATAAGCTTCAATATACTGATAGGAGCGAAACATATTTTTCCGCAGTATACGGGCTTCTTCATTCCCATCGGTTACAAGCATGCTGTTTTGATCAAAAGAAGCCTGGGTACTACTCGATAAACGGTCCAAAAAAGATTCATACCGGTCAATATAGCTTTTGGCATAGTAAAGCCAACCACCGATAGCGACTCCAATCAGAAGCACCAGCCCTATGGCACTCAGTAAAAGGTTCCGCCAAAGCCTGTCTTTTCTGGCCTTGTGCTGTTTTTGAACCAGATCATACATCATAAAATGTGCCTCCTGAAAATCCAAAAGGGCGCACCACCCTACTGGATGGTGTGCTCTTTTATTTTAGGATAAGGAATGTCTTATTCGCCGTAGTAGGCTCTCAGATACATTTCCTTCATTTCGCTCATCAGCGGATAACGGGGGTTCGCACCGGTGCACTGGTCGTCGAACGCCATTTCGGTCATTTCGTCCAGCGTTTCCAGGAACTTCTGTTCATCCACACCGTAATCGCGGATGGTCTTCTTGATGCCAACTTTGGCTTTCAGTTCTTCGATAGCGGCGATCAGGTTTTCGAGCTTTTCGTCATCGTTCTTGCCCTTGATGCCCAGATAATCCGCGCATTCAGCATAGCGAGCCTTGGCATGCGGATATTCGTACTGCGGGAAGGTACCCATCTTCGTGGGAACTTCGGCCGCGTTGTAGCGAATGATTTCGCAGATCAGCAGAGCGTTGGCAACGCCGTGGGGCAGGTGATGATAAGCGCCCAGCTTGTGAGCCATGGAGTGGCACAGACCCAGGAAGGCGTTGGCGAAAGCCATACCAGCCAGCGTAGAAGCGTTGGCCATTCTTTCACGAGCCACGGGATCGTTTGCGCCGTTTTCATAAGCACGGGGCAGGAATTCGAAGATCAGCTTCATGGCCTTCAGGGCAATACCGTCGGTGTAATCCGTAGCCATGATGGAGGCATATGCTTCCAGAGCGTGGGTCAGAGCATCGATGCCGGAAGCCGAGGTCAGGCCCTTCGGCATGGTCATCATCAGGTCAGCGTCGATAATGGCCATATCGGGCATCAGTTCGTAGTCAGCCAGCGGATATTTGATACCCGTGGTTTCGTCGGTGATAACGGCGAAAGGCGTTACTTCCGAACCGGTACCAGCGGAGGTGGGCACAGCGATGAACATAGCCTTATCGCCCATGTGCGGGAAGGTGTACACACGCTTACGGATATCCATGAAGCGCATAGCCATATCCATGAAGTCCACTTCCGGATGTTCGTACATCACCCACATGATCTTACCGGCATCCATTGCGGAACCGCCGCCCAGAGCCAGGATGCAGTCGGGCTGGAAGGCATTGATAGCCGCCACGCCTTCTTTCGCGCAGGCCAGCGTGGGATCGGGAGCCACGTCAAAGAACGTGGTGTGTTTGATGCCCATGGCATCCAGTTTATCGGTAATGACCTTGGTGTAGCCATTGTTGTACAGGAAGGAGTCCGTTACGATGAAGCACTTCTTCTTGCCCAGCACGTTGCCCAGTTCATCCAGCGCCACCGGCAGGCAGCCCTTCTTGAAGTATACTTTATCGGGAGCACGGAACCACAGCATATTTTCTCTCCTCTCGGCTACAGTCTTCACGTTCAGCAGATGCTTGACGCCTACGTTTTCGGATACGGAGTTGCCGCCCCAGGAACCGCAGCCCAGCGTCAGCGAGGGAGCCAGCATGAAGTTGTACAGGTCGCCGATACCACCCTGGGAAGAAGGCGTGTTCACCAGCACACGGCAGGTCTTCATTTCTTCGCCCATACGGTCGATCTTGGCGCGTTCGGTCACAGCATTGCAGTAGATGGAGGACGTGTGGCCATAGCCGCCGTCAGCAATCAGCTGCTTCGCTTTCGCCATAGCATCGTCAAAGCTTTCGGCTTTGTACATAGCCAGAACAGGCGACAGTTTTTCGTGAGCGAATTCTTCTTCCAGAGCAACGCTTTCCACTTCACCGATGAGGATCTTGGTTTCAGCCGGTACTTCTACGCCAGCCAGGGAAGCGATGGTAGCCGCTTTCTGACCTACGATCTTGGCGTTCAGAGCGCCGTTGATGATGATGGTCTTACGGACCTTTTCCGTTTCTTCGGGGCTCAGGAAGTAGCAGCCACGAGCCGCAAATTCGGCTTTCACAGCCTTATAGAGGCTCTTGTGCACGATCACGGACTGTTCGGAAGCGCAGATCATGCCGTTATCAAACGTCTTGGAGTGGATAATGGAGTTAACCGCCAGCTTCACATCGGCCGTTTCGTCGATGATAGCGGGGGTGTTACCAGCGCCTACGCCCAGAGCCGGTTTACCGGAGGAGTAAGCGGATTTCACCATGCCGGGGCCGCCGGTAGCCAGAATGATATCGGCGTCGCGCATCAGTTCGTTGGTCATTTCCAGAGACGGTACATCGATCCAGCCGATGATCCCTTCGGGAGCGCCAGCCTTCACAGCAGCTTCCAGCACGATGCGGGCCGCTTCGGTGGTGCACTTCTTCGCACGGGGATGGGGGCTGATGATGATACCATTGCGGGTCTTCAGAGAAATCAGCGTTTTAAAGATCGCCGTGGAGGTGGGGTTCGTGGTGGGGATAACCGCTGCAACCAAGCCAATGGGTTCTGCTACACGGGTGTAACCGAAGGACTCATTGTGTTCCACCACACCGCAGGTCTTGGTATTGTTGTAAGCATTGTAGATATACTCCCTGGCGTAGTGGTTTTTGATAACCTTATCTTCTACAACGCCCATGCCGGTT
>CAJKJS010000275.1 GCA_905200265.1 uncultured Oscillospiraceae bacterium | reverse complement strand
GATCACTGTATATAGAATAGCATATTTCCATGGCTTTTTATTTCTATATTCGAATATTAAAACGGACTTTCGAAAAACATTTCCAAATGTCAACCTGATTTTTTAGGCAATTTCACTTATCACTGGTGAATTTTTCTCGTTTCCCGAACAAATCCTACCGCTTTTTCAGCATTTTGCTATGCGTGCATTTTAAGAATTTTACAGGCTTTTTCAGCCTTCCGCCAGGGCAAAGGCCATTTCGACCATATGCCGCAAAGAGGTTTCCCGCTCCTCATGAGAGAGGGCCTGACCCGTGCACAGATGATCCGAAATGGTCAGTAGCGAAAGAGCTTTTTTATTACAGGTCTGGGCGGTCAGATACAGGGCCAGCGTCTCCATTTCTACACACAGTGCCCCCTGGGCAGCGAAACTAAGCGGGGCGGCTCCCTGTTCCGTGGGATAGAAAAAATCCGACGTCACGACCGGTCCGCAGGCAAACGGAATAGGCTGCTGCTTGCACAGCATTTGCGCCCGCTGCATCAACGTTTCGTCGGGTACCGGTTTGCGGTCTTTGGCAAATCCCGCGGCAAATCCGCAGTCGCACAGTGCTTTTTTTGCGATCACCAAACTGCGAACCGGCAAGTCGGGCTGCAAAGCTCCGGCGGTACCAATACGGATAACGGTTTCCACTTCGTATTCATGGAACAGCTCATACGCATATATGCCCATGCTGGGGCAACCCATGCCACTGCCCATAACGCTAACCCGTTTTCCGTGATACAGCCCGGTATATCCCAGCATACCCCGCACAGAATTAAAGCAGATGGGATTTTGCAAATAGGTTTCGCTAATCCACCGGGCCCGCAGTGGGTCGCCAGGCATGAGTACAAACGGGGCAATGTCGCCTTTTTTCGCCGCATTATGGGGCGTTGCCATGGGGATTCCTCCTTTTATCCGGCCTTTTTTCAGAGCCGGCTGTTCTTTTTTTGGTAGACAGACTGTTTTTCTGGTATAATACGAGGGCGGGCTTATTCAACCCATGTGACCGGATACCCGGTCACCACCGGTTTTTTCGGCGCTACATCGGCTACCCCCAGCACCATCCCGCCGCATACTTTTTCTTCCAGGGGGATGTGGCACACCTGGTGTAGCGTTGCCATCATAACCGGGTTATCACTGAGCCAACGGAACTGATTCACCCAACAAGAACCCAGTCCCACCGAACAAGCCGCCAGCATCATGTTTTCCAGTGCACAGGCACAATCCGAATAGTTGTTGGCATAAGTCCGCAAATTAGACACCAACACCAAAACCGGCGCGCCGAACAACATGGGATAGTGCCCCGTACGGCTGTTACGAATGGCATTGCGAAGCGAACTGTATGTATGTTCGTCATATTCCATTTTGGCGAATTCCTCGATGGCCAGCGCCTGCAGCTTTTCGAGTACGTCGGGATTGGTGATCACCGTAAACCGGGTGGTCTGTGTATTACCACCGCTGGGAGCACACCGTCCGGCTTCGATGACGGCTTCAATCTTGTCCCGGTCGGGCATATCCGTCCGGTAGCGGCGAATACTACGCCGCTCCTGAATGGTTTGCAGAGTGGGATTCTGAATCATAGAGACCTTCCTTTCTATTTTGGTGTTATTTTCTCATAAAGGAGATGCTAAGAATGAAAAAGAAAAAAATTCTTCTGCTGTGTGCCGGCGGCACCATTGCCTGCCGCCCCACCGAAAATGGGCTAGTTCCCAGCCTGAACGGTAATGAAATGCTGGAACACATGAGCAGCATGACAACCACCTATGATATCGTTAGCAAAGATCTTTTCTCCCTGGATTCGTCGAATATCCAGCCGGAACACTGGCAGCAGGCGGCCCGCCGTATTTTTGAAGAATTGTCTACCGGTGAGTGGGATGGCCTTGTGATGACCCATGGCACCGATACCATGGCCTACACCGCCGCCATGCTTTCCTACATGCTGGAAAATCCGCCGGTGCCGGTGGTGCTTACCGGTTCGCAGCTTCCCCTAGAACATGCACTCACGGATGGCTATGAAAACCTGCGGTGCGCACTGGCCATGGCGGCCAGCGGGGTACCAGGGGTGTTTGTGGCGTTTAGCCACAGCGTGATTCTGGGCACGCGGGCCGTCAAAACGCATTCGTCCCAATTGCACGCGTTTGAAAGCATCAACGCCCCCCAGGTGGGCACGGTAACGGCCGCCGGGCTGCATCTTGACAGGGAAGCGCTCTCCCTTCTGCCTCCGCGGAATCCCAGTGCTCCCTTTACCCTGCGGGATAATCTGTGTGACAAAGTCATCCTTATTAAGCTGACCCCCGGTATTCGTCCCCAAGTGTTCAGCCTATTAGCCGACGCCGGGTTCCGAGGCATTGTGATCGAAGCATTTGGGTCCGGCGGTATGGCCTTTTTGCGGCGCAACCTGGTAGATACCGTGGGACAGCTCACCCGGCGGGGTGTGATGGTGGCCGCCGTGTCCCAGTGTCTGTACGACGGCAGCGATCTTTCGGTGTATGAAAGCGGTCGGCTGGCCCTTTCGAACGGTATCTTGCAGGCTCGGGACATGACTGCCGAAGCCGCCGTGACCAAAATGATGTGGTCCCTGGCACAGGAAGGGGACCCAAAAGATCTGTTTTTGCGCAACGTGGCCGGGGAAATTGCTCCGGAAACGACCCCGTAATGGATGCCTCCCGGGCCAAAAGGGCCCGGGATTTTCTTTACCCGCTATTAGGCCTCCATACGCAAAATCGTCAGCAGTACCTGTACCATGCGGTCCATATGCCCCACCGGCACAAATTCAAACCGACCGTGAGCGTTCATGTCACAGCTGGACAAATTGGGGCACGGTAGTCCTTTAAACGTAAGCTGGCTGCCATCGGTACCACCGCGCACGGGAATCGTCACCGGCTGGATGCCATTGGCTTCAAAGGCCCGGCGTGCCCGGTCCACAATGTCCATACGATCTTTAAGAATATCGCCCATGTTATAATACTGGTCTTCCATATGCAGTTCGAACGTCCCCGCACCGTATTGGTCGTTGAGGTAATCGATGATTTTCTGCATGCGTT
>CAJKJS010000274.1 GCA_905200265.1 uncultured Oscillospiraceae bacterium | reverse complement strand
TTCGGAAAAAAATGCCGGAAATTCCCCAATTTTGCCCCTCATAACCGCCCTTTTTCGGGAAAGGATAGCAAAAGGCGGAAAGACTCCCTGCCCTTTTGGTATCTGACTAAAAAAGGAGACGGATATAAATGGAATCCACCCGAGGAGAACTGCTGCAAATCATACACAAAACCGGCACATACGGCGTCAAAGCGGTGCGTGCACTTCTGCCCCGCATTTGCCATTCCGAACTGCGTGCCGAAGTGGAAAAACACGGCGTTTGGTACCAAACCGCCGCCAAAAAAGCCGAACACCTGCTCTATAGCCGGGGGCTTTTGCCCCGGGAAGAAAACGGGGTGCAAAAAATGACCCAGTGGTGCTCGCTGAAAATGAGCACGATCAAAAATTTGACCCCATCGAAAGTGGCGGAAATGATGGTATTAGGATGCACCATGGGGCTCATTGAAATGCACAGTGTGCTCAACCACCAGCAGGAAAGCGACGAAGAGGCCGAAGCATTAGCCAGCGAAGTAATGCAAAAAGAACGCGACATGATCGAATGCATGTGCCGCTACCTGTAAAAAAAGCGGAAACCGGTATAACCGGTTTCTGTTTTTTTATGCCCTTTTCGTTTCATAAAGCCCGTCATGAGAAAAGGTCTCCCTTGATTCTG
Source organism: uncultured Oscillospiraceae bacterium (assembly GCA_905200265.1). Lineage (GTDB taxonomy): Bacteria > Bacillota > Clostridia > Oscillospirales > Acutalibacteraceae > Heritagella. The sequence goes on along the minus strand of CAJKJS010000274.1, from coordinate 2,420 downwards.
GGCCAATGATTCGGTATAATAGGAATATCTATGCGCCCCAGGGGCGTCAACTCAAAAGGAGGCCGCGTTTTATGGCACTTTTAAGTACCAGTCAGCTTTCTAAATCCTTCGGCGCCGATACGGTTTTCAGCGGCGTTTCTTTTGAAATTCAAAAAAATGACCGTGTAGGTCTGGTGGGCATTAACGGATCGGGGAAAACCACCCTGTTTAAAGTGCTCACAGGGGAATATTCGGCCGACGAGGGCGATATTTACAAAGCGAAAGACTGTGTGACCGGCTACATGGAACAGCATGTGTGCCGGGATTTACACCGCAGCGCTTATCACGAAGTGCTGACGGTTTTTTCCGATTTGATTGAACTGGAACAGCGGCTGGATACCGTTAACCAGGCGCTGCAGGGGCGCCCCCAAAATATGCAGGCGCTGCTGGACGAGCAGTTCCAACTCAACGACCGTTTTAACCGGGAAGGCGGGCTGACCTACAAAAGCCGGGCCCGCAGCACGCTATTGGGGTTAGGGTTTACCGACGAACAGATGGGCTCGCCCATTGGGGTTCTCAGCGGCGGGCAAAAAGCCAAACTGCAGCTGGCCAAAATGCTGCTCAGCAGCGCTAATTTGCTGCTGCTGGACGAACCGACCAACCACCTGGACATTGCTGCGGTGGAATGGCTGGAAGATTTTCTGAAAAACTACCACGGCGCTTACATTGTGATTTCCCACGACCGGTTTTTCCTGGATCATGTGACCAACCGTACCTTCGAAATGGAATACGGCCGTTTGACGATTTACAAAGGCAATTATTCCACCTATCTGTCTTTAAAAGAAGAAGGGCGCCTGACCGCCCAGCGGGTGTATGAAAACACCACCCGGGAAATTAAACGGCTGCAAGCCATGATCGAACAGCAAAAGCGCTTTAACCAGGAACGAAATTACAAAACCATTGCCAGCAAAATGAAGGTCATGGAACGGCTGCAAAAAAATCTGGTGCGCCCGGCCGCAGCGCCGGACACCATCCATTTCAGCTTCGGGGCCAGCCAGCGGGGCGGCAACGATGTGCTGATGGCCGACGATTTAGCGCTGTCGTTTGATAAAAAGCCCCTATTCTCCCATGTCAATCTGTTTATCAGCCGGCAGGAGCGGGTCTTTTTGCTGGGGCCCAACGGGTGCGGCAAAACGTCCCTTTTGAAAATCCTGTTGCAGCAGTATGAGCCCGAAAGCGGTTCGGTGCGGTTTGGGGCCGGCATCGATGTGGGGTATTACGACCAGCTGCAAACAAGCTTAACGCAGCAGGCCGACGGCACCGTACTCGATGCTATTTGGAACCTGCACCCCACCATGACAGAAACCCAGGTACGCAGTGCTTTGGCGGTTTTCCTGTTTAAAGGGGACGACGTATATAAGCCCGTGGCGGCTTTGTCCGGCGGTGAGCGGGCCCGGGTACTGTTATTGCGGCTGATGCTGTCGAAAGCAAATTTCCTACTCTTGGACGAACCGACGAACCACCTGGATATTACCTCCTGCGAAGCGTTGGAAGACGCCTTACTGCACTATGACGGCACGCTGCTGATCGTCTCCCACGACCGGTATTTGATTAACAAACTGGCCGACCGGATTTATTATCTGGAAAATGGTACGTTAACAGAATATGTGGGCAATTACGACGATTTTCTTACTGCCCGACAGGAAGAACAGGAGCAGAAAAAACAGCAGGCTCCCCAAACGCCGAAAGTCAACCGCTACAAACTGCGCAAAGAACAGGAAGCGGAACTCAGGCGGCTGCGCAGCCAGATTCAGCGTACCGAAGCCCGTATTGAGGAAATCGACAGCGAAATGGCCCAGTGCAACCAGGACCTGCAGCTGCCGGACATTGCCTCCGATTACGAAAAGGCCATGGCCCTGTCGGCCCGGCTGGACGAACTGCACCGGGAAAATGATTCCCTTCTGGTGCGGTGGGAATCGCTGAGCAGTGAACTGGAAGAAAAAGAAAAGGCAGCCCTTTGCTAAAAAGCAAAGGCTGCCTTTTGATACAAAACGGCTCACGGCGTTTCCGCCAGCGAAACTTCAAACGGCCTTACGGCACTGGCAAACGCCGTTTCGGCTGTAAAATCGCCATCGGCCGAAAGCAAAATGGGACGGGACAAATCTGTACTGAATACATTCATAATGGATTTCGCGTCGACTTCACTGTTTTCACACAGCAGATTGATCCGCAGGTCCTTATATTCGGCCGCATTCGTCAGACGGACAAATTCGTTGACCGCCTCCATATTGGTGAGCATGATATGGGTGAGAATCATCAAAATCCCCCTTTTCCCGTTTTCCAAATCATGGACCCATTTTTTAACCCTATTATTGTAGCAAAGCCCCATTTTTTGAACAAGAGAAAAAACTATGATTTTTCCCCCAAAACCGTGCAAAGCC
>CAJKJS010000273.1 GCA_905200265.1 uncultured Oscillospiraceae bacterium | reverse complement strand
AATCAATACCCCGGTTTGTACAAGAATCAGTCATCAGAAAATGATACCGGAAAAAGGGGGATTTTTATGCAGACAGTTCTGGAATTATCACAGGTTTCCCGCACATACCACCGGGGACGGGAAACGGTGGAAGCATTAAAAAACGTGTGCCTGTCGGTAGAACAGGGGGAAATGGTGGCGATTACGGGCCCATCGGGCAGTTGGAAATCGACGCTCATGAATATACTGGGATGTTTGGATGTGCCCGATGGGGGAGACTACTATTTGCTCGGGCACAATGTGAAAAAATTGTCGCAGGCGGCACGTACCCGGCTGCGGCGGGATGCGGTAGGGTTTGTCTTCCAGAATTTTTGCCTGCTGCCGGGACTTACGGCCCGGGAAAATGTGGAGCTGCCCCTTGTGTACCGGGGCGTACCGCCCCGGCAGCGGCGCATGCTGGCCCTGGAAGCCTTGTGCCGGGTAGGACTTGCGGAACGTACCGAACACCGACCCGGGGAAATGAGCGGCGGACAGCAACAACGAACCGCGCTGGCACGGGCGCTGGTAGGGGAACCACGAGTCTTATTAGCCGATGAACCCACAGGCAATCTAGATAGGGCTTCGGCGGAAACCGTGATGGAATTACTGGAAACACTGCGGGATGAGGGGAAAACAGTCGTTTTAATTACTCATGACGACAAAATAGCCAAAAGGGCGCAGAGAGTTGTGCATATCTGCGATGGAATCGTCCATTGACACCGGAAGGTCTTTCCTTTATAATGAAATCCGACCACTGGCATAGATATAGGAAGATGTAAGGAGGTTTTTTTATGGCGAATCAAATGTTGGAACTGCACGATATCGATGTGCCCAAGTTTTTGGAGCTCCTTGAGACCTGCCAGGGGAATGTATGGCTGCTAACGCGGGAAGGCGATAAGCTGAACCTGAAGAGCAAGCTGTGCCAATTGGTGGGACTGACAAAACTGATTGAAGGCGGCAAAATTGCAGAAGCTTTTATTCAGTGTGAAAACGAAGAAGACGAATCGAAAATGTTCCGGTTTAATTTGTACAAAGACGTATAAGAAAAGCGATAGCGGCGAAGGGCTGCAGTCGATGGGGCCAAATACCCGTTGGGCTGCGGCCTTTTGTTATAAAATCGATGGTATAGGGGGAGCAGGATGGCAAAACGAAGAAGGAAGAAGAAAGGTGGCCTTTTTGGTACAGTCCTCGTGCTGGTTATTGCTGCCGGGGCTTTTCTTTGGCAGCAGGAAGACTACCGGCAGATGGCGCTTTCCTGGCTGGATGATACATTCCATGAAACTACGAAGGATAGTTCCCAGTCTCTCTCTGACGGTAATGCCGTACAGAATGTGGAAGGCGAAGCGAAAATCTGGTATTTGGATGTAGGGCAAGCGGACAGCATGCTTTTGCAGCTGCCAAATGGAAACGAATGGGATTACGTACTGATTGATGCGGGCACAGGTCAAACAGAAGAAGCACTGGTGAGCTGGCTGCAAGAACAGGGTGTGACCGACATAACGGCTGTGATTGCCACCCATCCCCATGAAGATCACATTGGCGGTATGGATGCGGTGCTTGAGGCGATTCCTGTCGAATCGCTGTATATGCCCGAAGTAAAAGAAAGCCTAACGCCGACCACCCGGTGCTATGAACAAATGCTGGACGCCGCCGAGGCACAGCAGGTGCAGGCAGTGAAAGGACAGTCCGGGGTCACCGTGTATGAGGAAGACGGGGTGAAACTGGAACTCGTGGGGCCGGAACCGCAAAAGGAGTATGACGATTTAAATGAATACTCCCTGGTGGCGAAACTGACCGTTGGGGGGAAGTCCTTCCTGTTTACCGGTGATAGTTCGGAACAGGCGGAAGCCGATATGATAGAGGCCGGTGAAGATTTGAAAGCCGATGTATTGAAAATAGGGCACCACGGTAGTTCGACGGCGACTACCAAAGCGTTTTTGCAGGCGGTAAATCCGCAGGTGGCTGTGATCAGTTGCGGAAAAGATAATAGCTATGGGCATCCGCACGAAGAGACGATGCAGCGCTTGCAGGAAAAGGCCATGACCATTTACCGTACCGATGAAGACGGTACGATTTTGGCCACATGTGACGGGACTTCCATCGAATGGCAGACGGGGCTGCCGTCGATTGGATAATAAATTTGGGAGGAAGAGTTGTAACATGAAAGAGAAAAAATGGAATAATGGTGTTTTGTACTTAGCCTTAACAATTCTGTTTTTCAGTACCTTTGAGGTGGTAAGCAAAACGACCGGGGCTTACATTTCGGCTACGCAGCTGACGTTTATTCGTTTTTTCTTTGGCGGATTATGTTTGCTTCCGTTTGCCTTTGTCGATTTGCGCCGGCGGAATGTCAAAGTAGCAGGAAAAGATATTCTCATGATGCTGCTTTTGGGGGCGCTGAATGTCACGTTCTCCATGACGCTGCTGCAATATGGCGTGTTTTTTGCTAACGCCAGTCTGTCGGCTGTAATTTTCAGTGCCAACCCCATTTTCGTGGCACTGTTTTCGTCGATCATTCTGCACGAAAAAGTGACGTGGATGAAGGCAGTAGGGCTCCTTCTGGGGCTAGCTGGTGTGACGGTAGCCGGATTTTTGGGTTCCGGGCAGATCGAAGGGGAAAATGTCACCTTGGGGGTTGTGCTGGTCATTCTCAGCGCGGTATTGTTTGGCGCCTATACGGTACTGAGCAAAAAAACCGGCGCCAAAGTGGGCAGCCTGACGCTGACCGGCGTGAGCTTTACTCTCGGATCGCTGTGCCTGCTGCCCCTGCTCTTCTGGCAACAGACTCCGCCCTTTTCCTTTGATTGGGGCGCCATTTGGCCGCAGATTATTTATTTGTCGGTATTTGTCAGCGGGATTGCCTACGCAAGCTACTTCTATGGGCTTTCGAAAACCGATACGAGCTTAGGATCCATGACTTTCTTTGTGAAACCTATTTTGGCCAGCATTTTCGCAGCGCTGGCTTTGCATGAAACCATTGGTATCAATTTGCTATTCGGCATGATTTTAGTGCTCATTGGCATTGTCGTTGTCTTGTTTGCGAACCGGCAAGCCGCCG
>CAJKJS010000272.1 GCA_905200265.1 uncultured Oscillospiraceae bacterium | reverse complement strand
AAAAGCGGGAAAATTTCCAACCGGCCAAACAACATATCCAACGATAAAACAAATTTTGACAACCCGGAAAACTCGCTGAAATTGCCCATGGGGCCTACCAAATCAAGCCCCGGCCCAATGTTATTCAGGCAAGCTAGCACAGCCGTGGCTGTCGTTTCCTGGCTGTAATTATCCAGCGCTACCAGAATCATCGAAAAAATGGCAATGGCTATATACGCCACCAAAAAAGCCGTGGTGCCCCGCACAATGCCGCCCTCTGTTGTTTTCCCATCCATACGAACCGTACGTACACTGTGAGGACGCAGCATCGCGCTCATTTCATTTTTCAGATGTTTAAAAAGAATAATCAAACGGGATATTTTAATCCCACCGCCGGTTGAACCGGCGCAGGCGCCAACCAGCATGAGAATGACCAACAGCAGCCGAGAAAACTCCGGCCACAAATCGAAATTCACAGTTGAAAATCCCGTGGTGGTCATAATGGACGAAACCTGGAAGAAGCTGTCTAGGAAAGCCCGGGCGCCATCAGTATAAGACGGCAAAATGTTAATGGCGATGAGAAGCGTGGCCCCAGCCATAATCGCAATGTACACCCGTACTTCTTCATTTTTCCAGGCCGCCCGGAACTGCCGGGTCAAAAGCAAATAATAAACGGTAAAATTCACACCGAAAAGCATCATGAATACGCCTACAACTGCTTGCAGATAGGCACTGTCGTATGCGCCAATGCTCATGTTTTTTACCGAAAAGCCGCCGGTACCTGCTGTGGAAAAAGCATGCGTGACCGCTTCAAATAACGGCATGCCCCCCGCCAACAGCAGAAGAATTTCCAGTACCGTCAGGGCGATATAAATTTCATACAGCCTGCGAGACGTACGCCGAATGGTGGGCGTCAGTTTCCCCACCGAAGGCCCCGGGCTTTCCGCTTTCATCAGCTGTAACGGCGAACCGCTGCCCCGGGTCAAAGGTACCACGGCCAGCAAAAACACCAGCACACCCATGCCGCCTAGCCAGATAATGAAGTTCCGCCAGTACAAAATGCCATAAGGCAGCTGTTCTACCGTGGGCAGAATACTGGAGCCTGTCGTCGTAAATCCAGAAACCGTTTCGAACCAACAGTCCAGAAAATTCGGAATCGAACCACTGAAGAAAAACGGCAATGCCCCCACCAAAGACATGGTGATCCACCCCAATGCCACCGTGGCAAAGCCTTCTCGGGCCTGCATGGTATCATGGCACCGCATCCGTGTGAGCAAAAAGCCTATTCCAACTGAAAACACAATGGTTCCTAAAAAGGCAATCCAGGCGGCTCTTTCCCGGCAAAACAGCGAAATCAGCATGGCCGGTATCATGAAAAGCCCTTCTAATAAAATGATATAGCCAATATAGCGAAAAACTAGCCGGTAATTCATAGGGCGCGTCCCTCGTTATCTGTAAAAATATCCGTCAGCCGAGCAATGGTCTGTTCCGGCCCTGCCACCACAATCACGGCATCACTGGGCATCATGCAGTCGGAACCACGGGGAATAATTACTTGCTGGTTCCGCACAATGGAAGCGAGCAGAATCCCCTTGCGAATAGGCAGGCGTTCCAGCGGAATACCCAGGAAGGCACCCGTCTGGGGCACAGTAAAGCCCAGCCCTTCGGCCTTTCCTTCTCCAATCCGATACAGGGTTTCTACACTATCCTGGCCAGATTCCCCGACAGCCCGTACATACCGTACAATTTCGTTGGCTGTCAAAAGTTTGGGACTGACTAAGGTATCCACCCCAATCGTAGATAGCACGTCCGTATATTCCAGCCGGTTAATCTTCGTAATGGTTTTGGGTACACCGATATAGTTGGCGAACATGGAAACGAGCAGGTTTTCTTCGTCCATTCCCGTCAAGCTGATCACAGCGTCCATTTCTTCCAAGCCCTCATCCAGCAGCAAACTCTGCATGGTTCCGTCGCCGTTAATAATGGTAGCTTCCGGCAAGAGTTCAAATAATTCCTCGCACCGTTCATAAGAGCGCTCCAGAATTGTCACTTCCACCCGTGCTGCCAGTAATTGTTTTGTTAAATAGGCGGCTGTACGGCTGCCGCCGATAATCATGACTTTTTCTACCGTTTTGGTCGGTACCCCAAACCGGCGAATCAAATCCGGCAGTTCCGCCGTCGCCGCCATGATGGTCAGCTTGTCTTCTGAAAAAATAGTAAACTGGCCGGAAGGAATGAAAATTTTTCCTCCGCGGTCCACCACACAGATAAGCGCCCGGCGTTTGAGCATGTCACTAATCTGATCAATCCGCCGGCCAATAAAACGGCTATCTTTTGGCAGCTTAATTTCCACCATTTCTGCCCGACCCCCGGCAAAGGAGTCCCGCTTTAAAAATTGAGGGAATTGCAGCAACCGGAAAATTTCCGAAGCTGCTGATTTTTCCGGGTTAATGGTAAAGGAAAGTCCCAAATCAGCCTTTAACAAACTCATCTGCTGGTCATATTCGGGGTTGCGTACCCGCGCCACAATATGCCGGCATCCCAACTTGTGCGCGATTAAGCTACACAATAGATTCACTTCATCACTGGAAGTTGCTGCAATCAGCAAATCACTATCTGGCACGCCAGCTTCCCGCTGTACTTCGGCACAGGCGCCGTTGCCTGTCAGCACGGCCACATCCAGTTTCTCCTGGGCATCCCGCAAAACCATTGGGTTACGGTCAATGACCACAACGTCATGACCTTCTTGTGCCAATAGCTTTGTCAGAATATAGCCTACTTTTCCATCCCCTATTACTACGATACGCATGGAAAATCCAATCTCCTTCTTGCGCTGTATGCCCTTTTGTGTATAATGACAGCCCGCTTTTCAGCGGGCTTCTTCCGTATTATAGCACCAATCCATTCTTTCCGCCACTATCTGCCCCCGAAAACAGCGGTTTTTCCACGGAAAATATAATTTTCGTCAGAAAGTAAAAAAATCTCTCTACTTTTGGGCAGAAGGTATTTTGGGATGGAGGCCATTTGCCTTTTATTTCTACCATTTTTAAGTTTATTCATTCGCTATGAAAAAAATTTTTTCATGACAATCCCTCTTTT
>CAJKJS010000271.1 GCA_905200265.1 uncultured Oscillospiraceae bacterium | reverse complement strand
AGAAAGAAACCGCACCTGGACAAAAAGCCGGTTGTGCCGGCTGCCTGGTCGCGGTTATCTTGGCCATTGCTGCTTTGGTGGCCGTGGGAATGGCCTTTTCGGGCATTCTAGGACAAAATGACCCAGTGGCCATCATGGCGGGGTCCGGGTGTATGAAAGGAGGATTTTTGTGGTAAAACGTTTATGCTGTCTGCTTTTGTGCCTGTGCTTCATCGGTGCTTTGGCCAGTTGTCAGAACAGTGATACCCCTCAAAATGCCGACGCTACATTCCGTTATCATCTGGACCAGGAACCCACGTCGCTAGACCCGCAAATTTCTTCCAATGTGTCCACCGATATCGCAATTGAAGCGCTGTTTGAAGGCCTGTGCCGGTTGGACAGCAATAACGACCCCTATCCAGGCGTAGCGCTTTCGTGGGAACATAACGACGATTATACCCAATACACTTTCACTCTGCGGGAGGATGCCGTATGGAGTAACGGCGACCCGGTGACCGCTCAGGATTTTGTGTTCGCCTGGCAGAGAGCGATTGACCCATCTACCGGTTCCCCTTCTGCTACATCACTGTACTCGTTAAAAAATGCCCAAAAGATTGCAGCCGGAGAACTACCGGCTTCGGAACTCGGGGTTACCGCCAAAAGCGACACCTGTTTAGTCGTTGAAATGGACGAGCCCGACGAAGATTTTGTGCGGAAAACCGCGCAGGCCGTGTTCATGCCCTGCCACGAATCTTTTTTTGAAGAAACCAATGGCCGTTATGGCCTTTCTGCCGAATACACCTTAGGAAATGGCCCGTTTGCTTTTTCCAACCGGTATGCTTGGGAACAAGGCACTTATTTAAAACTGAGCCGTTCATCCACCTATGTAGGAGAAAACACGCCTTTGCCGTCATTGCTGTATTTGCTGGTAGGCGACGAGGAAGCCGATGTCAGCGACCCTGTGGCTGCCATTGAAAACGGCGATGTGGATGTCATTGAAATTCCCGGCAACCAAATTGATAAAGCCGAGGATTCCAGTGGACAGCTGATCACTTTTTCCGATGATTCCACCTGGGGACTGTGCCTGAACCTGCAGGATGACGTACTGAAGCATAAAGATGCCCGGGCACTCTTTATCAAAACACTGAATCGGGAAAATCTCCTTCAATATTTGCCCGCTCATTCCCGGCAGGCCGATGATATTTTGTCCCCGGCAGCCACATGGAACGGCGAAAGTTATCGAGAACTAGCAGGAGACGGTTTTTATGTCCAACAGGATGATGCCATTCTCGCCACACTATCCTCCGTGTTGGAAGAGCTAGACCTGACTTCTATGCCCTCTTTGACCGTACTGGGCCCTGATACAGACAATATGAAACTGCTGCTCAACGAAATGCTGGTGGTATGGAACGGCCGGTTGGGCAACTATTTTAATATGAAGGTATTACCCGAAGAGGAATTATCTCAGAAAATCAACAATCTGGACTATCAGGCAGCGGTTTGTAGTTTGACGCCAGATGATCAGGACCCGCTCAGCCTCCTATATCTGTTTGCTTCCGATAGCGATGAAAACCCGGCTGGCTTACAAAGCAAAGAATATGATGCCCTGCTGCAACAGGCTTCTGCTACCATGGGGGATGAAAGCTTACAAGCCATGAAGAGCGCCGAGCAGTACCTAAATGATTCGTATGTCTTCTACCCGCTCTACTATACCGATCGGTACTACCTCACCGGCGAAACGGTTACGGGGCTTGTGATCCATCCCTGCGGCGCCGGGATCGATTTTATTGGGGCCGGGAAAGAATCTTAATACCCCGATTGATAATAAAAAAGCACCGTCATTTCTGACGGTGCTTTTTTATTTCATCGTATGTGATTAGCCCTGATAAGCACGGCCATAGGCATCAGCTGCCAGGATGGCGTCGTACACACTCTTAGGCGTCACTTCGAACGGCATATTGTGCAGCGTATCGTTTTCTGCGCAAGCCGCTTTCGCTACTTTCATAATCTTTTCTTCGGTAACTTCTTTAATACCCAATTCCGCCAGCGTTACCGGCAACCCTACATCCACACAGAAGCCGATGATGTCTTCCAGTTCTTCCGCCGGGACGTTTTCCAGTACCAACTGCGTCAAGGTACCAAAGGCTACCTTTTCGCCGTGGTACATGGCATGGCATTCTTCCAATACCGTCAGCCCGTTGTGAATGGCGTGGGCCCCGGCCAGACCGCCGCTTTCAAACCCAATGCCGCTGAGCAGGGTATTGGCTTCGATTACTTTTTCAACGGCTTTGGTGCAGGCACCGGCATCCAGCGCAATTTTGGCTTTGACGCCTTCTTCCATCAGTGTATCAAAGCACAGTTTTGCGAGGTTCATAGCCGCCATGGTGCACAGCCCACCCGCACAGGTGGTCGCGCCGCTCTTTTCGCAAGCCCGTGCTTCAAAATACGTAGCCAGTGCGTCGCCCATACCAGCCACTGTCAAACGAACCGGCGATTTCACGATAATATCCGTATCCATGAGGACCATGTTGGGGTTGGCCGGCAGGAACAGGTATTCTTCGAAAACCCCTTCATCCGTATAAATTACCGACAAGGCGCTGCACGGAGCATCCGTCGAAGCAATGGTGGGGCAAATGAGAACCGGCGTTCCTGTATAATAAGCCACCGCCTTAGCCGTATCGAAAATTTTACCGCCGCCAATGCCGATTACCACATCACAGCCGTTTTCTTTCACAACGTCCTGCAAGCGGTTAATTTCCGTTTTGCTGCATTCCCCGTGGAAGAAATCAAATACCGGGGTAATGTCCGCCTTGGCAAAGCTTTCTTCCACTTCGGCGCCAATACGGCGATACCCACCTTCGCTAATCAGAACCAGGGCTTTTTTCCCGTACACCTTCGTGTATTCACCCAGTTTTTTCATTTCACCTGCGCCCTGCACATATTTGCTGGGGCTGATCAAAATATTTGCCATGAAAATTCCTCCTGTCCCAAGAATTGACGCATGCCCAAAAGGGCTTTGCGGTTGTCTATCGTTTTAAGTATAACGAATTCGCCCCCGGCTGTCAAACCCGGTCCGATCACAGTTTATAGGCAAAAATCAA
>CAJKJS010000270.1 GCA_905200265.1 uncultured Oscillospiraceae bacterium | reverse complement strand
GGTTTTTGAGTTTGCCGGAAAACTTTTTCTTATAGAGCGGTACGGCGCATGCGAAGGAACCCTAGCCCTCCGACCAGGCTAGCCACCAATCCCCAGAAGAGCAGTGACAGCCCTTCAAAGTGTGGCAAGACCGAAAACAGGAATCGAGCCTGTAAAAACAGTCCGGTATTCAGGAACAGTCCTATGGGGCTGCTCATGGCCAGCAGAGAATTTTCGCCTCCGGGCACAACCTGAATAATCGCTATGAGGCACAGTGCAAATCCCACTGCCAGGGCTATCCCGGCGTACTGGTTCTTTGTAACCAGTTGGAAAGCCACAAAGATTAGGCCCATAATCAGTACACACCCTAGTCCTACGCCCAGTTGGAACAGCCAGTAGCCCCCTACTGTGATGGGGAACCTAGGAATGGTCACCCCGTCATAACTGACCATAGAAGCCAGTGGCACATTCCAGTACAAATCCAGCCGGCACCAAACGATAAAAATTCCCGTCATCAGTAAGCTCAAAAATAGGTAGACGACGCTGGTGACCGCCAGTACCGAAACAGTTTTCCATAGAGCCATACGCCGCCCCGGTTTGCCAGAGTACAATAGGCCCGCCCGGTTTTCCATCAAACTGCCGCCGATGCTGCGGGCCGCAAGAATACCGGCTACCAGGAAGGCTACCCCCCACAAAAAGCCTAAGCCTCCATACGATCCAAATTGCCAGGTAAACCAGTCGCTATTTCCTCCCATGAAGGGGCTGTAGGGCAAAAACCAGTGGTTTTCCCCATTCTCCACGATCTCATCCACGCGGGGCTGAAGATTGCGGAACGCCTCCGTTACTTTTTCTTCCAACCAATCGGGTAAGGGATGGAGGAGGTTTTCTATGTGATTCTGCCCCCATGCTTCTGTATCAAAACCTTTTTCAAAACTATTTGTTTCCACCAAATCAGCCGGACGGCACAGCAGGTCCATGTACATGACTACTTCCCAGTAGGTCGCTTCATCCTGCTCTGATAACTGGTTCATTTTTTCCGTAAGAGCAGGATTCTTCCCTTCGTTATAATCCCGCACTTCTTGTGGGGTTAAGTCGAGCAGCCCGGCTTTTTGCAAACTGTCCCGATAAAGCGGACCTTCCCAGGTATAATCCAGAATATAGTCGATAAACGTTTCGACATCTTCTTCCTCGAAGGAATAGCCTTGCTCTTGGGTAAACGCATAGGAAGCATTCATTTCTTCCTGATCATACGATATCCGACTGGAAAAAGCCCACAAACACAGAGCCACCCCTAATAGGCTTACGATCCATAAGAATTTACTGCGCAGCAAAAATTTGCTTTCTTCCCAAAAAATTCTCATGAATGAAACACCTCCTTCTTTCTCCTTTTTCCGAATAGGACATGGCCGTCCTTCTTCCAGATAGGTACAAATTCATATGGAAGCACGGCGCATACGCCACATTCCCAGTGCCATCACGATCGCGGCGATGATCCCCCAAAGCAGCAGAGATAGCCCCTCAAAATGAGGCAACGCCGTAAACATCGTAGAGGCACGCAAAAACGGCATGAGCAAAAATCCCGTGTGGAAAAATAGGCCCATGGGACTGCTCATCAATAAGAAAGAGCTTTCGGTACCCGGTACCATTTTCAACAGGACAACAAATCCTGCCACCAGCAATACCATAAGAGCAGAACCTACATAGAAGTTTTTCGTAAGGGCCATAATTCCAGTAAACAACAGTGCCATGATCAGTACACACCCCAGGCCCACACCCAGTTGGAACCACCAGTATTGCAGCAAGGTGACGGCAAACCGGGGAATCGCCGGACCATCTTCACATAGTAGCGAAGCAACCGGTACATTCCAGTACAGGTCAATGCGGTATAGCAGCACATAAAGAAGCGTCATAAGCCCCGTGAGCAACACGAAAAGCAGACCGCTTATGGTAAGAACTGCCGCCATTTTGATCAGCAAAAGCCGTCTTCCAGGCCGCCCGGTGTATAGAAGCTGCCCCCGGTGCGCCCGGAAGCTGCCACCCAAGCTGCGTGCCACCATGATGGCGCTGAGTAAAAACGATAACCCCCACAAAAATCCTAAGCCATTATTCATGCGAAACAGGGACCAAAACCAGTCATTATAGCCGCCATTTTGCAAGGTATATGGGAAAAAGCCTTGGTTTTCCCCGTTGGCAAACACTTCTTCGACCCGATCTTGCATGGCGGCAAACGCTGATTCAAATTGAGCCCGTTTCCACTGCTCTTCCGAACTGACATAACTATTCATCCAGCTTTTGCCCTGTTTTTCCAAATCTATGTTTTCTTTCGTGCGGTTATCTGCCATATGGTCCAGCACACGGGTGAACCGATAGAATTCATACAAAAGGTAATCATAAGCATTTTCGTCCTGCTCCCGCAGGGCATGTAGACGTTCGGCCAACTCAGGATCTTCCCCCCGCTGGTACCGCATAATCTGGCTGGGGGTAATCGTCGAAAACCCAAGCTGCTGAAGTTCTTGTTGGACTTCTTTCCCATGCTCGGTATGTTCCAGGTAATACAGAACAAAATCGTCGGCATCCTCTTCGGTAAAGGACGTGCCATGCTCGCGTACAAACCCATTCGATACTTCGAGAAGCGAAGGGGATACACTCACAGAATGAAGATAGAGGCCAGCGAAAAAGCCAAGCAATGCCACACACCATAACAGGCGGCTGCGCAAAATATGTTTACATTCCACCCAGAAAATCTGCATAATATGTCCCTCCTTTCCCCTTAAAAACGGGGTTATGCCTGCCTACCCTCATCCTGGTACAAATACAAAAACACATCTTCCAAATTTGGGGCCACCGTTTTCCCCGGCTGCCCGGGTTCTCCCGCATAACGCACCAGTAACCCACCTTCTTCCTGCTTTTCGCCCAATACCAGGTGACTGAGCTGGAATTCGTCCCATTCCCGTTCCGTCAGGTGCGTTTCGTACACTTTCCCCTGTAACGTTTGGCAGGCTTCTTCTACCGTGCTGCATCCAATCACCTGGTGATCTTTCAGCAAAATCACCTGATCGGCAATACTTTCGATATCTGACACAATGTGAGTCGATAAAATGACCGTTCGAT
>CAJKJS010000269.1 GCA_905200265.1 uncultured Oscillospiraceae bacterium | reverse complement strand
TTTTTTCCTATTCAGGGCTCTTCTTTGTGTTGTCTGCACAATCTGGTTCGGTTCAGGGCGAAAGGGTCTTTTCATTATCCGCACTGCAGCACCGTCCACACCCGGTCAAAGCGCCGGGCCGCCAGGTCTTCGCGGGGCAAAAAGAAATACAGCCGCCCACTGTCACCGAACGACAGCTCTGGGTCCATGTCTTCTTTCGATTCTAACTGCAAAAGCAGCTGCCAGCGGTCCAGGCCCGTTTGCGCGGCTTTTTTATACACCGTCCGGGGAATATCCATTATATCTCCGCCCATGTTAACCCCCTGGCTGACCAGTTCACATTCCGCTGCCATGCTATTTTGCAACAAATCCGGCCACCCCAGCAGTTTGGAGCCATCGTCGGGTACCGGTACTCCCAAAGCCTGCCGGGCGGCAAAAAAGGCTTCATCGTCGGAAACATCCGGGTACTGGATGAGAAAATCATCCCAATCGGGAAAAGAGAGCGCCGGGGTTACCTGGATGTTCCGCATGGGGAACCGCGCCTCCTCCGGCAAACCGGCCGGGAAAGGAGCCTTATCCAGTACCGCTGCATCGGGAAACCAAAAAACCCGGGCGCAGCCTGCATCATGAGGGTCAAAGCCCCATGGCTGCAAGCCGGTTTCGTAAAAGAAAGAGAGAAGCCCCGTGCCGGACAACAGGTGACCGCTATCGTACGGCGCCAGCCCCGCGCAGTCAAATTGGGCCAAAAAAGAGAGGGGACGGGTTTCCGGTTCCCCGCTGTCGTCTGTCCCGGTGAACACGGGCCACACAAAGCCGGGCGGTACGTCCGGCTGGCCGCCAAAGCGTGTGCCGCCCCGCCGGTACGGTTCCTTTTTGGTTATGTGCAGTGTCAGGCTCGGCCGCTGCATAGTTTGCAGCGCAGAAAGCATCGTCATTTTTTATGCCTCCTCATGGGGAATGATAATAGGCTGCACGTGTATCTTTCCTGCTGTTACATCGGCCATCATCATGGTGATGGGCTGATGAAAACGCCGGGGGCCGCAGGAACCAGGGTTCAGCCACAGTACCCCGTCTTTTTCTTCCATCGAGAGTTTGTGGGAATGACCGAATACCACCACGTCTACGCCCGTTAAGTCTTTTGGTACGTCCGCTTTCTTGTGTACCAGATAAAACGTCACACCCTCTAGGGTGACAGTTAATGTAAGGGGGATTTTTTCGGCCCACTCTTTATCATTATTGCCCCGCACCACATAAAGCGGCGCGATGGCTTTTAGTGTATTGACAATGTCCGGTTTATTGATATCGCCGCCGTGCAGAATCGCCTCGGCCGATTGCAGCTGGGCCATCACGTCCGGCCGCAACAGGCCGTGGGTATCGGATAGAATGGCTACTTTCATGTGTTTTCTCCTTTCCCACCGGTTTCCTGCATGTGAACATAAAAGGCACGGGCCTTTTCCAGTTCTCTTTTGTTTGGATGCCCTTTGGCAATGCCGCCGATCAGTCGGAACGGGCCAAAGGTATCAAACCCGCGGCAGGTAAAGGTGCCCCACACCGGGCAGCCCTTGGACTGGGCGATTTCGGCGATTTTCCGGGTATACCCGGGGCGGCGTGCCCCATAGGTGCAAACAAAAAACACCGGTTTCCTTTCGGGCAAATATTGCTGGGCAGCATGCAGCACGCTTTGGTGGAATGCTCCGAAATAAATCCCCGAAGCCAGCCCCACGGCATCAAAGGGGGTTAGGTCTATTTTCTGGCCGCTTTTGATCTCGATGAGTTCCACATCGCCCACCTGTTTCATGGCGTCCAGTACTTTTTTTGTGTTCCCGTGGTGCCGGGATACGTAACAAATGGCGGTTTTCATGGTTTTGCCTCCTTACGGTATGGGGCGGGCGGGTTGTGTGAAAGCGCCCGCGTTTTTTCTTTGGTGGCAGTCTGTATCACGGCTGCTAGGGTTTCCGCCGCTAGTAGAGCGCCCGCCTCGCTGGGATGGACGCCGTCGGTATCGTACAGGGATACAGTACCGGCCTTTGCATAAAACTGCTGCCCGACGCTGGCACATACAGCGCCGTTTTCCCGGGCGGCCCGGGAATAGGCATCCGACAAAGCCCGGGCCATCTCGTCATAGTCCCAGCCCTTGGCCGCCAGCTTTTTGCTATCTTTCTGGTACGCCCAGGTGGCAAATAGCACGGGTGTAGCGCCGTTTGCCCGGATTTGCTCACATAGCTGTTTGACACTCTGGAAAAACCGTTCCGGGGTGGTCAGCGGCCCGTGACTCATCTCTTGCAGCACGACAAAATCCCACTTTTCGTGCTGTAGCGCCGCCTGGGTGCGGGCCCCCAAGGCGGTTTTCGGATTTAGCTGTTCCGAAAGCCGTGCCCCGCCCCGAGTGTGGGCCACCACCTGGCCATCCGTTAAGGCCGCTAGCTTTTGGGGCAAATGATGGGACGACGTAAAACTGTTTCCCAATAGTAAAATGCGCATAAAAAAGCCCCCCTTATGCTTTCCATCTCCCCAGCGCCCACCCGCCGTTACGATATGCAAGGCTGCTTGTCCTTTATCGTTCTGCTTTTTACTCTAGAGAAGATGTTTTATGACTCAATCTCATAGGGCCAGGTGAGAATACCTCCGAACTCGTAAATCTTTGTATAGCCCAGCGCAGAAAGTGCCGCCGCCGCTTTTTTGCTGCGGTTGCCGCTACGGCAGTACACCAGCACCACATCCTCTTTGTTAGGGATCACTTCTGCCGCCGATTGCTCGTTAATCGTGCCCACGGGCAGCAGTACCGCACCGGGAATGTGGCCGCCGTCGTATTCGTCCTGCTCCCGTACATCCAGAACGATCACGCCCCCTTGGTCCATCATGTCTTTGGCGGTTTTCTGGTCAATTTGTTTATAGCCGTCCGCCGCCCCGCTGCATCCGCTAAACAGCAACAGGGAAAGCAGCAACGTCATAATTCGTTTCATTTTGATACCTCCTATATGCCCCGAAAAAGGGTTACCCACACTTGTGCCTTTTATTATATAGGTTCCCCGAAAAAACAGCAAGAAGGGAAAAAGGAGATGATTTTTTTGATGAAGAAATCAAAAAAGCCCGGAAAACAGGACGTATGCCTGTTCC
>CAJKJS010000268.1 GCA_905200265.1 uncultured Oscillospiraceae bacterium | reverse complement strand
GATCTGTACCAGTACACAGACGGCGAAAAAAAGCGAAAAAAAGATCTGCTTACTCTGTGGGCCTGGTACGCTGGCGCCGTTATTTTTGGCATCGTGGCCGGCTGCCTGCCGGTGGAGGGACTGGGGCGAAGTGCTTTCGTGCTGCTGCCTTACCTGGTGGAAATGGGAGGCTTGGCGGCTGTGGGGTGGGCTCTGTGCCGGATCACGGCAGGAGGCGACCCCTTGCGGGCCTATGTGTATGAAACAACGGTCTTAAAAATCCCCCGGCGTGCGTGGGTCGCCATGATCGGCGCAGCCGCTACACTGGTAGGCGGTATCGTGTATGTAGCAAGCCAGGGTTTTTGCACGAACATGGCAGCCGATCTTGCATTTTTACTCCTACACCCGGCGGTTTTTGCCTGTGTTTTTTGGGCGAAAAAGAAGGCCGGCCGCATGAAATGGTCAAAATAACACAAAATGAACGCGAAGTTTTTTTCGGATTCCGTGCAGAAATGATTTGACAGGAACGCAAAGAGAAGCTAAAATAGATACTATGTTTTTGGCTGGTTTTCATAGGGTCTCATGATCAAACTCACCAAAAACCGAAACAGGGGTACCCCTGTTTCGGCTGTCTTTCGATAAAGACAGCCGATGATTCTCTGTACGACGGACAAAAGGCGTCTGTTCCTTTTCGTTCATAAATTCTCCTAAGGAGGGCAAAGTAAAATGAAACAGGCAAAGAAACTGCTTGCACTGTTCCTTGCCGCCGCTATGCTCACGGGCACGCTCGCCAGCTGTAGCAATAATAGTGGCGAAACCAGCGGCACGGAATCGAGCAGCGAAAATTCCACCCCTGATGAGGGTGAGAAGAGCGACACGCTGGTAGCTTCCAGCAACCACTTTGAAGGGAAATTCTCCCCCTTCTTCGCCGCAAGCGCGGAAGACATCAACATTATGAACATGACCCAGATTTCCCTGCTGGGCACTGACCGTGTAGGCGCTATCGTGGAAAATGGTATCGAGGGTGAAACCCGTTCCTACAACGGCACGGATTACACTTACACCGGTGTAGCCGATCTGAAAGTCACGGAAAATGACGACGGTACCGTGTACTATGATTTCACCATGCGTGATGACCTGAAGTTCTCCGACGGCACGCCCGTGGATATCGATGACGTCATCTTCAGCATGTATGTATATGCTGACCCCACGTATGATGGGTCCACGACCCTGTACAGCCAGCCCATTCAGGGTATGGAAGAATATCGTTCCGGCATGGGTACGCTGTCGGCTTTGATTGCCGCTGCGGGTGAAGACAACACCGACTACACCTACTGGACCGAAGAACAGCAGAAAGCATTCTGGGATGCCGTGAATGACGGCGGCGTTGCATTTGCTCAGAGCATTGTGGATTCCTGCGTAGAAGCGGGCGCCTGCGAAGAAGGCGACGTAGCCACGGCTGCTGCAAACTGGGCTTATCCGGGCCTGCCGGAAGACGCCACCGCGAAGGACTTCTTCATGGCAATCGGCGAAGCCTACGGCTGGAACTTCTCTGCCATGGAAGCTGAAACCGCTGGTACGGCTCTGGCTGACCTGATCCCTGAAGACGTGTACAACTACTCCACCGTGGGTGTTGAAACCGGCGATTCCGCCGAATCCATCTCCGGTATTCAGCGTACGGGCGACTACAGCATGCGTATTGTAGCCACGGAAATTGCTGCGAACATGGTGTATCAGCTGGGCGTTCAGATTGCTCCGCTGCATTACTATGGCGACGAATCCAAGTACGATTACGAAAACAACAAGTTTGGTTTCGATAAGGGCGATCTGTCCAGTGTTCGTTCCAAGACGACCAAGCCCCTGGGCGCTGGCGCTTACACCTTCAAGGATTACTCCAACGGTACTGTGTACCTGGAAGCGAACCCCAACTACTACAAGGGCGAACCGAAGATCAAGAACGTGAACTTCCTGGAAACCCTGGAAGACGATAAGGTAACGGGCATTGAAGCCGGTACCATCGACATCGGCGATCCTTCCTACTCCACCGACGTACGTGATCAGATCACTCAGTACAACGGCGGCGACGACAGCCTGGATGGCGACAAGATCACCATTAAGCTGTACGACTTCCTGGGCTATGGCTATCTGGCCATGAGCGCTGACAACGTGAAAGTGGGCTCCGACCCCGCTTCCGATGCTTCTAAGGACCTGCGTAAAGCTATCGCTACTGTGATTGCCGTGTATCGTGACGAAGGCATCGACTCCTACTACGGCGATACGGCTTCCGTTATCAACTACCCGATCTCCAGCACCTCTTGGGCTGCTCCCCAGGTAACCGACGACGGCTATCAGGTAGCTTACTCCGTGGATGTGGACGGTAACCCGATCTACACCGACGGCATGAGTGCTCAGGAACGCTATGATGCGGCTCTGAAGGCAGCTCTCGGCTACTTCGAAGCAGCTGGCTACACCGTGGAAAACGGCAAGCTGACGGCAGCTCCCGATGGTGCGAAACTGGAATACCAGGTGAACATTGGCGGTAACGGCTCCGGCGACCACCCCTCCTTCCTGATGCTGAAGAACGCTTCCGATGCTCTGGCCACCATTGGCTTCACGCTGAGCATCAATGATATCACCGAAGCAGCTGACCTGTACCAGAGCTATCAGTCCGGTGTGGCTGAACTGTGGGCTGCTGCTTGGGGCTCCACGCCTGACCCCGACATGTATCAGATCTATCACAGCCAGGGCTCCACGAACTACTACAAGATCAACGATTCCGAACTGGATGACCTGATCATTGCGGCTCGTCAGTCCACGGACCAGACCTACCGTAAGGGCCTGTACAAGGCAGCGATGGAAATCGTTATGGACTGGGCTGTTGAAATCCCGATCTATCAGCGCAGCGAATGCTACATCTTCTCCACCGAACGTGTGAACATCAGCACGCTGACGCCGGACATGACTCCTTACTGGAACTGGATGTCGGAAGTTGAAACGCTGGAAATGAACTAATTTTTTAGAAATTAGGCTTTCTGGTGTAGGGATTTGTAACCCCTGATATACAGCGAAAAGACTCGGCGCCT
This sequence comes from uncultured Oscillospiraceae bacterium, assembly GCA_905200265.1. Taxonomy (GTDB): domain Bacteria; phylum Bacillota; class Clostridia; order Oscillospirales; family Acutalibacteraceae; genus Heritagella. The sequence goes on along the minus strand of CAJKJS010000268.1, from coordinate 37 downwards.
CCAAGAAAAAGGGTGGCGCCGGGTTTAGCTGCATATC
>CAJKJS010000267.1 GCA_905200265.1 uncultured Oscillospiraceae bacterium | reverse complement strand
CTGTGTGGGTTCGATTCCCATCACCCGCTCCATTGCTCCAACCCAACCAAACAGCGGGCATATGCGCCAATAGCTCAGCTGGATAGAGCAACTGCCTTCTAAGCAGTAGGCCGGGGGTTCGAGTCCCTCTTGGCGCGCCATATATGGTGGATGTAGCTTAGCTGGTTAAAGCGCCAGATTGTGGCTCTGGAGATCGTGGGTTCGAGTCCCATCTTCCACCCCACCGAAATGCACGCACCTCTTTTAGAGAACGTGCATTTCTTTTTATTGGGCTGTCGCCAAGCGGTAAGGCAACGGACTTTGACTCCGTCATTCTCGCGCGTTCGAATCGCGCCAGCCCAGCCAGTCGAGTGCCTCGACGCGCAAGTCGCGTTCGGGGCACTCTTCTTTTTTATGGTTTTGTCCTTGCGTCCAAGCGGGTATCTAAAGAATAAACTCTTCCCAGACTGAGCCTGAACCGTAATTTCGCGTTTCAGGCTCAGTTTTTTATTTGGTTCCGTTTCCGCTTTTATGTGGGTATCGTATGGATCGATACGCCCTAAGCCTGGAATCCCCGACGTGCAAGCCTGGGTTCGGGGCTCTCTTTTTGTGCCTTTATGCTCGTGTTTTTGGGTCGGAAAGAAACAGAATATTTCTGTGAGCAAACAAGTAGTTTGCACCTCGCCTGTTTTATGCATGATAGAATAAAACTGTATTCAGAACAGTAAAATCCAGGAGAGGAGAAGCGTGCATATGAAGTATCAAAAGTTGTTTTCCCCGATCACGGTAGGCGGGGTTACGCTGAAAAACCGTTTTGCCATGGCACCTATGGGGCCTCTTGGTTTGGCTGATGCCGATGGCGGTTGGAATCAAAGAGGGATTGACTATTATACGGAACGGGCAAAAGGCGGCACAGGGCTTATTATTACCGGTGTTACGTTTTTTGACCAGTATGTCGAAAAGCAAGATCCATCTACGGTACCGAACCCGCTGTATAAGCCCGTTCAGTTTGTCAAGACAAGCCGTGAAATGACCGAACGTGTGCATGCGTACGGCAGCAAAATTTTCCTGCAACTATCGGCGGGTTTTGGCCGAGTGACGATTCCCACCAATGTAGGCGATATTCCGCCGATTGCCCCGTCGGAAATCCCTCACCGGTGGCTTGATAAAACATGCCGGGCCATTACCGTGGATGAAATCCATTTGATCATCAAGCAGTTTGGCGACGCAGCGTTCCACGCAAAGCGCGCAGGGTTTGATGGTGTGCAAATCCATGCCGTACACGAAGGGTACCTGATGGATCAGTTTGCGATTTCCATGTTTAACCACAGAACGGATGAATACGGCGGGTCTCTGGAAAACCGGTTGAGATTTGCTAAAGAAGTGGTCGAAGTCATTAAAAAGCGCTGCGGCGCGGATTTCCCGGTGACCTTGCGGTTCAGTTTAAAGAGCATGATTAAGGACTGGAGAGTCGGGGCGCTGCCGGGCGAAGAATTTGAAGAAAAGGGCCGCGATATTGAAGAAGGGCTCAAAGCAGCTAAATTGCTGGAAAGCTACGGATACGACGCCCTTGATACCGATGTAGGTACCTACGATGCCTGGTGGTGGAACCATCCGCCGATGTACCAGGAAAAAGGGCTGTACCGCAAGTACTGCAAGATGGTAAAGGAAGTTGTGAAGATCCCCGTCTTCTGTGCCGGCCGTATGGATAACCCGGATATGGCACTGGAGGCGATCGAAAACGGGGAATGCGATGTGATTGATCTGGGCCGTCCTCTGCTGGCTGATCCGGATTACTGCAACAAAGTGCGGTTCGGCCGGATGAGCGAAATTCGCCCCTGCATTTCCTGTCAGGAAGGTTGCATGGGCCGCGTGGCTTCCTATTCCATGATTAACTGTGCCGTAAATCCTCAGGCGGCCAGAGAAAGAGTCATGGCCTATGAGCCCATTTTGCAGAAGAAAAAGGTTCTGATTGTCGGCGGTGGTGTGGCCGGGTGTGAAGCAGCCCGCATGCTGGCGATTCGCGGCCATGAACCCGTGGTTTATGAAAAAAGCGGCCGGTTGGGCGGCAACTTGATCGCCGGCGGCGCCCCTGAATTTAAAGAAGACGATCTGGCTTTGGCCAATTGGTACACCAATGAGCTAAAGAGATTGCACGTGGAGGTGCATCTCAATGAACCGCTCACAAAAGAAAAGGTGTTGGCGTCCGGTTGTGACACGGTGATTGTGGCGACGGGTTCGAAACCAAAAGTTTTCTCTCTGGGCGATGATGACAAAGTCTTTACCGCGGCCCAGGTGCTTTTGAAGGAAAAAGACTGCGGTCAGACGACGGTCGTAGTAGGCGGCGGGCTGGTCGGTTGTGAAACGGCTTTGTGGCTGGCACAACATGGCAAGAAAGTGGCCATTGTTGAAGCAATGGATAAGCTGATGGCTGTCAATGGGCCGCTGTGTGCAGCAAACCACGAAATGCTGGAAGCGCTGATTCCTTTTCACAATATTGACGTTTATACGGGTTCCAAGGTGGAAGGGTATCAAAATGGCCAGCTAACTGTTACTTGTGGCGATGAAACGAAGAAACTGGCTTGCGATAGTGTGATTCTGGCAGTGGGATACAAGGAAGAAGATGAACTGTATAAGCAGCTGGAATTTGAAGTTCCCGAAATTTATCTTCTGGGCGATGCCAAGAAAGTATCCAATATTATGTACGCTATTTGGGATGCTTTTGAAGTGGCCAACCATATCTAAGCAAAAAAGAAAGGGCTGTTCTGCGATAGCCTGATTCGAAAAACAGCACCAAAACAGCTTGCGAAAACGGATTGCACATCCGCTTTTGTAAGCTGTTTCGCTTTTTATAAGAAAAAGGGAAAATAGAAACGACAGCCTATCGTTTTTCTGTTACAATCTATATGATACATAAAAGCAGGGAGGGGTCAGATGGACACGAAAAATCTCTATTTTTTCCAAGTCGTATTCGAAGAAGGGAACATTCGAACGGCGGCCCAAAAACTGTATATTTCCCCTCAAGGGCTGGGGAAAATTATAAAAGGCATCGAGCAGGAACTGGATTGTCAGCTGTTTACACGAACCAAGTCGGGCATAATTCCCACGGAAAGCGGCATCTTTTTCTATGAAAAGAGCCGAAAGCTTTTGCAGGAATTGCAAGAAATC
>CAJKJS010000266.1 GCA_905200265.1 uncultured Oscillospiraceae bacterium | reverse complement strand
CGCCCTCTTCCTCAAAAGGGAAGAGGGCGCGTCTTTTTGTTATAAGCGGGCGGCTACCTACCAAATAGGAGGGCATTTAGGCGGCCACCGAAATCTTTACAACTGATAAGAAGCGGCGTTCATCACCACAGCGTGGGGGTTTTCTTCGTCCGACACCATGTCCGGTTCCACCCAGGCACCAATGTCTGCGCTCACCGGCAGCAGCACGGCCTTTTGCTGGTCGGAAGCCGAAATGCAGCCGCAGCCCCGCAGCAGGGTGACCCGTTCTTTTAGAAGATCGGGGCTCACGTCGGGCTGGATGGTAAGCGTGCCGGTTTCGCACAGGGCGATGCCTTCGGGGTGTTCAAGCAAAAAGCTTTCCGTCAGTGAGAAGGTGGGTTCTTCCCGCAGCAGATAGCCGGTAAACGGCACCACATCGCCATAGTGGGGGCAAACGGCGTAAAACGCCGAAGCGAGAGCCTGGGGCACGTACGCCGTACCGGTGACTTCCAGCGCCGTACAGGCCGCCAGGGCCTGAGCATCGGGTACGAGAAGGTCGCCGTTTACAAACACGCGGCCTCCCAGAGCGGCGGACTTTTCTGCCGTCAGAGTGAGATTCCCGTCCTGGTAGGCCCAGCCGTCGGGCACTACGGTCAGCGCGGCGTCATCCGATAGCACGGGAAGAAGATCCGTCAGGTAGGATTCCAGCACAATGGCCCGGCGGGCAATCAGGTGCACATGTTTGTCCGAGAGTTCATGCAGCGGCAACCCGGAGAGGGTGGCTTTGATTTTGCCGGATACAAAGTAGGTGGCGCCAGGCTTTACCCGCAGCAGGAACACTTTGTCAAGGGACAGGGAACCGGTGATCACCGTGGCATCGTCGGGGTAAGGGAGGATGGAACCGTTTACCCGGGCTTTGCTCTGGACTAGCGCCGCCATGGAAGCGGGGCATAGAATTTTGCCGTTCACGAGCAGGGCCGCTGCGTTTTGTACGGTTTCTTCGCACCCGGGCTGGATGATCAGCACACCATTTACCTGCAAAGCCGTGCCGGGGGCAAACGGGGTGCCCGGCGTAAGGGTAAAGGACCCATTATGCTGGGCAAAAGGCGCGTCTTCCGGCAGGGAAAGCAGAACGGCGGCGTCAATCGCACAGCCGTACCGGGCGCACAGTTCCTGTACCCGGGGGGTGGTCAATACGGTGGCGGCGTTGATTTTCACCTGGCGATAGGCCGAAATGGTTTCTTCGGTGACATGACGCAGGTCAGCAAGGGCGGTGTTGAGAATGAGATCTTTCTTGTCAGGCATGGGAATGACTCCTTTCAATTTTCGGTTTGCAACAGGCGGCGCAGCCGAATAACGGCCGTGCGCAGCCGGGTGCGGATGGTGGCGGCGGGTACCGAGAGTTGGCGTCCCGCTTCGGTACTGGTGAGCCCGCCTAGGAGAACCAGAGACACGGCCTGTTGCTGTTCCATCGACAACTGTGGCAGTAGCCGGGCTACGTCGGCAAACGAAAGTCCTGTGTCGTCCATGACGGTGGTTTCCGGCGGGGGTGCCATGCTTTGCAGTAGTTCTTCTTCCCGCCGGGCCCGGCGCAGGCGGTCAATAGCCAGTCGCCGGGCTGTTTTGTACAGCCACGCTTTTTGTTGGGGTGGCAACAGCGTTTCGAAATCCGGCTGCTCCATGGCTTTTAGGAACGCTTCTTGGGCAATGTCCTCGCTGTGAAGAGTGGAAAACGAGCGCAAGTAGCGTTGCAGCGTGGGAAAAAAGCCGGTATATAACGTGGACAGGTCCGTTTGGCTCACCTCCTTTTGTTTTGCGTTTCTGACTATAGAACGAACGGAAGAGGGCAAGTGTTTGCCTGAATCGAAAAAAATTTTTTTTTGAAAATAAGCACAAAAAGCGTCACTTTTTCATAGAATGGCCTACCCGTCCCCAAAAAAAGGACGGGCTTCCCCCAGTGAGAAATAAGCCACTGTACAAAGGGGGGCGAGACGCCGGGGACAAAAAGCCACTTCCTTTTCACAGGGCGGACGGGGTAGAAAAGAAAGGAGAAATGGTGTATGCAGAAATTGGGCATTGACCTGTCCACTTACCAAAAACAGGTGGACTGGCAAAAAGTAAAAGATGCCGGAATTACGTTTGTGATCCTGCGGGCCGGGTTTGGCAGTAATAAAACCCAGCAGGACGCCATGTTTCAAAACCACATGAAAGGCGCTCTCAGCGTAGGGCTGCCGGTAGGAGTGTACTGGTTTAATTACTGCCTAAATGAAGAGGACGCGAGAAAAGAGGCAAAAACCTGTTTGCAGGTATTAGCTCCTTATAAAGGGCAAATTATCCTGCCGGTGTTTGCCGATTACGAAGGGGATTCTGACCGGTATGCCATAGAAAACGGCGTAACCCCCACAAAAGAAAGCCGCACAATGTGGATTCGTGCGTTTTGCGACGAAATTGAAAAAGGGGGCTACACCCCCGGTGTGTACACGAACCCCGATTATATCCGTAATAAACTCATCTATGACAAACTAAAAGACTATCCGCTGTGGTTAGCGCAGTACGGTGTGGACACCCCGGCCTACCCGTGCGATTACTGGCAGTACACCAGCACGGGGCAGATTGCGGGAATTGGCGGCAATGTGGACCTGAACCGGGCAGGGGATGTGCCGGTTTCGGCCACTCCCGATAAAACACCTAGCCAGGTGCCGGACAAAAAAGTAAGCGTGACCTACCGGGTACGGGGCCAAAGCGGTACCTGGTACCCGCCGGTGAGCGACCTAAAAACCTTTGCCGGAGTAGTGGGTGACGCCATCACCGATGTGGCGGTGAAAGTGTCCACCGGGCGTGTGCGCTACCGGGTGCATGTCAAAGGCGGCGCGTGGTTACCATGGGTGACCGGGTACGATGTGAAAGACGCGAAAAACGGCTATGCCGGAAAAGGAAAAGTAATTGACGCGATAACGATTTGCTATGAAACGCCCAAAGGGCAGCTGGTGAAAAAGGCCAAATACCGGGTAGCGCCACTGGGCAGCGGGTATTATGCCTGGCAGCTCGATGATGAAAAAACCGGCAGCCAGGATGGGTATGCCGGTACACTGGGAAAAGCGTTTGACCGGTTGCAAATCACCCTTGCTTAATTTTTATGTTTTTTTGCGTTTAGCAAAATATTTCTGGA
>CAJKJS010000265.1 GCA_905200265.1 uncultured Oscillospiraceae bacterium | reverse complement strand
AATGAGCCCACCACAAAAAAAGTGGCCGGCACCTGTTCTTCCTTCAAAATATCAAGAATTGATGCCGTGTACCCATTTTCATACCCCAAATCAAACGTCAGATATAAGACTTTTTCATTCTCATTTCCCACAAACCAAGCATCCAGTTGTTTTAATTCTTCTTTGGATGCCGGTGCTACAGGGGTTTTCCCCTCTTCCTGAAAACTGAGGCCCCAACATACGCTGGCATCTGCTGATACCGTGGTTGCTTCCCCCTGTCCGGTACAAAGCCACACCACTCCCAGTAAAAGACACAGGACAACGCAGACGGACAGCAAGGTAAAACGATTCAGCCGAATAACAAACATAGAGCTTCCACCTCCCCTATTCCTGTCATAGCGTTATGCAGAAAAGAAGGCGACTAGCACAAAAAACAGCGTCCGAATAAAATCGGACGCTGTTTTCACATTTTAAACGTTTGCAAGGGCTTGTTCCAAATCGCCAAGGATATCTTCGATGTTTTCGATACCCACGGAGAAACGGATCAAATCCGGCGAAACACCCGCTTCTTTGAGCTGTTCGTCGGTCATCTGCCGGTGGGTGGTGCTGGCAGGATGCAGCACACAAGTGCGCAAATCAGCCACATGGGTGACAATGGAGGCCATTTCCAGGCTGTCCATAAACTTCGTAGCTGCTTCGCGACCACCTTTCACACCGAAGGATACCACCCCGCACGTGCCATTGGGCATATATTTCTTGGCACGTTCATGATACGGGTTCGACGGCAGGCCGGGATAATTCACCCAAGAGACTTTCGGATGGTTTTCCAGGTATTTCGCTACAGCCAATGCGTTTTCACAGTGGCGCTGCATACGCAAAGCCAGCGTTTCCAGCCCTAAATTCAGCAAAAATGCATTCATGGGAGCGGCCTGAGCACCGATATCGCGCATCAGGTGCACGCGGGCTTTGGTGATATAAGCCGCTTTGCCGAATGCTTCGGTATACACAATCCCGTGATAGCTTTCATCGGGCTGCGTCAGCATCGGGAATTTTCCATTTGCCCAGTCAAAATGGCCACTGTCCACAATCACACCGCCGATTTGGGTGGCATGGCCATCCATATACTTCGTGGTGGAATGGGTCACAATGTCAGCCCCAAATTCAAAGGGACGGCAATTGACCGGCGTGGGGAATGTGTTATCCACAATCAGCGGTACCCCATGGGCATGAGCCTTTTCGGCAAACAGCTCCAAGTCGGTTACAACCAGCGAGGGGTTGGTAAGCGTTTCGGCGAACACGCACCGGGTCTGAGGGGTAAAGGCCGCTTCCAATTCTTCGGGCGTAACATCCGGCGATACAAAAGTGGACGTAATCCCCATTTCCGCCAAGGTTTTGTAAATCAGGTTAAATGTACCGCCATAAATTGCCGAACTAGCCACCACATGGTCACCGGCATGGCAAATATTCAGGATCGCCATCATGGAAGCCGCCTGGCCCGAAGACGTGAGCAGCGCCCCGACGCCGCCTTCCAGTGCGGCAATTTTCTTTTCTACGGCATCCAACGTGGGGTTCCCGATACGGGTATAGAAAAAGCCATCTTCTTTCAGATCAAACAGGTTCCCCATGGTTTCGGAACTGTCGTAGGTATAGGTGGTGCTCTGTACCACCGGTACCACACGGGGTTCACCATTTCCGGGATGATACCCGGCATGAATACACAGCGTGTCGCGGTTTTCTGTTTTTCTCATGTGACTCATCCTCATTTCTTTCACGATAAATATAAAATCTTGTCCGGTAATTACCGCCACCAGGCAAAGCCGCGGTAGGCACCGTACAAGGTGTCGCGCAGAATGCCGGCCAGCCAGTCAGAAGCAAATACCACACAGGCGACCAAAACGATAAACAGCAATACGGCGATGACCGATGTAAAGAACTGCCGGCGCCGGGAAGCCGATGTCATATCTTCTTCCGGTGTTTCCTGGGCTTTTCGCATTTCTTCCAGCTGCTCTGCTGTCTGTTTTTGAGTTTCCTGTGCGATTTTTTCAGCTTCTTCCCGCACACGGTACGGCACCAGTATATTTTGGTCACTATACAGTGCGTCGCTATTATACATGGACGGAATTCCATCCACACCGGCCGGTTGTTTTTTGCAGGGAATTTCTGCCTGCTCTAGGGCCTTTACAATTTGTTCCGCTTCGTATTCCGTAGCGGTTGCCAGCAGAATAAAGTCATCCGGCTGTACCACACGCACCCGGCGGGACCCGCATTGCGAGCAACGCAAAGCCGTATCATCATTCAGATTTTTGCATTTTGGACAATAGCGCATAACAAAAACTCCTCTTCTGTGCTTTTCTTATCATAGCACAGAAGAGGAGGAAAATCCACGGCTTTTTACAAAACCGGACGAAAACCCGGCGTTTACAATAAAACCGGCTGCAACTGCCGTCCTTGCAGCGCCGCTTCACAAGCCGGCAGCAGGTATTCAAACCGGCATACCAGCGATGTGGGTTTTAATGCGCTGTTATCCTGGCGCAGGGGAACAAAATAGACATGTTTCGTATTCATTAACCGGAATAAATTGGGCGCCGACGCCGCCAAAGCGTCGTTACTGGCCACAGCCAGTACCACCGGTAGTCCAATACGCAAACACGATTTCACCGCCATCGTGACACTGGTATCCGTAATGCCATTGCTCAATTTCCCCAGCGTGTTGCCCGTACAGGGACATACCACCATCAAATCGGCCATATGACGCGGACCAATGGGCTCGGCTTCACAAATGGTACAAATTGGCTTTTTCCCTGTGATGGCTTCCACCTTTTCCCGCAAAGCCGCCGCCGTGCCAAAACGCGTGTCCGTATGGGCCGCCATTTCTGACAAAACCGGCTGCACCGGATATTGTTGTACCATTTTTTCCATTTGTTCCAAGGCCTGCTGGTGTGTGCAGAACGAACCGCACATGCCAAAGGCCACCGTGATCTGACTCAAATCCTCTCACTCCTCATCATGGAAAGCACCGCACGGGCCACCGCTTCCCCGGCGGCCTGTGGGGCAAATCGGCCCGGCAGGCCGGGCGCCGCCAAGGAAGCGGCCCCTTTGCCGCGCACCCATTCGGCATCCGCCCCGCCGGTTGAAGAAGAGAATAAGTTTTAGAGAATCCGTTTTTTATAC
>CAJKJS010000264.1 GCA_905200265.1 uncultured Oscillospiraceae bacterium | reverse complement strand
GCGAATTATATGCTCTTTATTTAAAGAAAAAGAGGATGTCCATTAAACGTGGGTTCACTGTCTATAATGAGTTTGATAACAAAAATGTTGTGAAGACCCATGCACTTACATTCAAAAGCCGCCTTTTGACAAGCCGGTAAGTTTTCTGCGGCTGTTTGACGAACTCATTGGAGCCATTCAGAAGGTGCGGGAAAATGCCGTGACGACCACGGCGTAAAGAAGAATACCTATTGACCCCAAGTAAAGCAAGGGGTATCATGAGGGAAAAGACAGGAGGGAAGCGGTATGAAACTGAGCGGTTCGGCGGTCCTGACCAATGAAGGGTTCCGCCCGGGTACGGTCACCGTGGAAAACGGCATCATCCAGGCGGTGGAGACAGACAGAGTGCCAGAAAATAGCGAAAGTTATGACGCGGGAAACGGGTACATACTGCCCGGATTTTTGGATATTCACATTCATGGGTATGCCGGGGCGGATATGAGCGACGGCAGCGTGGAAGGCATCGGGCGTATGGCCAAAGCGCTGGCCCGGGAAGGGGTAACCGGCTTTTTGGGGACCACCATGGCCCTGCCGGAAAGCAGTCTGATGCAGGTGGCCGACAGCTACCGCCAGTACCGTGAGGCCCCTGAGTCCGACGGCGCGCAGCTTTTTGGCGTGCATTTGGAAGGACCGTTTTTCTCCCAGGCCAAACGGGGGGCCCAGGCTCCGGAAGCGGTAATCGACCCGGATGAAGGGCTCTTTACCCGGCTGTGGGAGGCATTCGATGGAGATGTAAAACTGATGGCGATGGCTCCGGAACTGCCCGGTGCTATGGAGCTGATCCGCTTGGCGAGCCAGAAGTGCCGCGTGAGTTTGGGGCACACCCAAGCGGATTACGACACGGCGTGCCAGGCACTTTCAAGCGGTGCCGACCACATTACCCACCTGTATAACGCCATGCCGCCCTTTGTTCACCGGGCGCCGGGGGTGATTGGCGCGGCGGCGGAAAAAGCCCGGTTCTGCGAACTGATCGGGGACGGGCAGCACCTGCACCCGGCGGTGGTACGCCAGACGTTTCGCTGGTTTGGCGGGGAGAAGATTTGTCTGATCAGCGACTGCATGCGCGCCGGTGGCCTGCCCGACGGGGCTTACACCCTGGGCGGCCAGGCGGTGACAGTGAAAAACGGTCGCGCTACGCTGCATGACGGGACGCTGGCGGGCAGTGTGACAAGCCTTGGCGAATGTGTGCGCAGGGTGATTCGCATGGGCGTGCCAAAAGAAGAAGCCATCTGGTCGGCGACGTTGCGCCCGGCTCAGTCGGTGGGGCTGGATACCCTAACCGGCAGCCTGACCCCCGGCAAGCGGGCCGACGTGCTAATCACCGACGAAAACTTCATACCCCGGCTAGTTCTGGTGGGCGGGCGCGTGGTATATCGCGCCGGTTAAGAGAGAGTGAAATCCCAAAATCGCCGGGAAATAGAAAACGCCATCGATTTTGATGGCGTTTTTTAGTGAGATATTATTTCCGGGAAAAGGCGATAGAAACATCCCCATGATTACCGGACACAATCAGGGTTTTGGGGCCTCCCTCTTTTTCTTCGGGAAGATTACACGATCCTTTTTTGACATGCGTCTGGATGGAAAAATCTTCATACAAGCCAGCCACTGTACCGGTGATATGGCCGTTTTTGGCCGTGAGGCTCAGTGTATCGCCTACATCCAGGAGCTCAAAGGAGAGGTTACCGCCGTTAGATGACAGGGACACATTGCCTTTTACGGACAGGGAAGTTAGTGTAATCGTTTCATTGGTTGTGGACAAGGTGAGATCGTTGAGAAGGTTGTCGGGGACTTGTAAGGAAATCTTCCGGTTTTCGGCGGCAGGTTTTGTCCCAATGTAGTCCATCCATTCCTTATTTGTAGCGCTTGTCATAGTCAGGACGTGATCGTCCGAGACGGAAATGTCATAAAACTCCTGGCTGTTTTCCGCGTAGGCAATGTGGACCTGTCCGTCCTGGGAGGCGGACACATCAATCTGACGGTCCCGTACGTCGAGATAAATGGCACGGATGGGTTCACGGGGCATATATTGTTTTTCCTCAAAATCTTCCTGGTGATTGGAGCAGCCAGTTAGGGAAAGCGTGACTGAAAGCAGGCATAAAAGAAGAGCAATGACTTTTTTCATAATGATTCCTCCTGTTGTCTGGATATCGAATTGTTTTTTAGCACCATGTTGTGCTAGAATAAGCATAAACCTTTGTGTTACACAAAAGTCAACAGGAGAAAAGGAAAAATGAAATCCTATTTTTCGGTGGGGGAGGCTGCCCGAGCGGTCCACATGACCAGTGAAACATTGCGTCATTATGATCGGATCGGACTGGTCACGCCCAGTAAAAAGGACGAATGGACGCAATACCGGTATTATACAGCGCAGGATTTAGTGCGCCTGCAAACGGTTCGCGCCTTACAGATGATGGACCTGCCTTTGCAGGAGATCAAAAAAGTGCTGGCGTATGACGATTTGGAAAAAATTATAGAATTTTTGGACCAGGCGGAAAAACGCGCGGATGAGAAGATCGATGCGCTGAAATACAGAAAAGCGAAAATTCAGCTGGCCAAAGCGAGCTACGAACAGAAATGGCAAGGGCGTCCTCCACACCAAGGGCCATTCTGTCGAGAGATTCCCCAACGGGTGATCTTGCTCTCTGATACGCTGGAGGTGCCTACGCTGGATACCCTATGGAATTATCTCAGCCATTTCTATGATAAGGTACCGCCTTCTCTACGAGAGCAGTTTTCCTTTGAGGATCTCGCTGGAATCTATATGGAAAAGGGAGACGCCCGTCTGTTTGCGGTGTGCCTTCGGCACACCCGAATCGATGGGTTGAAGGTTTTACCGGCCGGGGCCTATCTATGTGCTACTTGTACGGAAGAAGACAGGCAACAGGTGACACAAAAGCTTAAAGACATGGTTCGGAAAGACTATGGAGCAGAGCCCGATTTTACCGTACAGCTCATTGTGGTGTCAGGGATTCTGCAATGGAATTACGAAATACAAGTACCGATTCATGTAGCGGCGGATATTTCTATGAAAGCAATAAAAAAAGAGGCGGTTCCCCAAAATGAAGTGCCCCCAAAAAGTTAGACAATATTTTTGAAGAAATAATTCAAGCAACC
>CAJKJS010000263.1 GCA_905200265.1 uncultured Oscillospiraceae bacterium | reverse complement strand
CGGGGCAGTCATAGTGAAGTGGTTTCTTCCTTGACTGTGGTTATAGTATACAGGTAGAAATTGAACGTTTTGTGAAAAGAAAGCAAAGATTTGACGAAGAAACGGGAAAAAAGAAAACAAGAAACGATTAGTGTAGGGGGTACCTCAAAAAGGAAGAGAGTAGGGCCTGTTACGAAAAAAGCGCATTCCTCATAAGGAATGCGCTTTTCTTTTGATTATTTGTGATTAGGTAATCGAAGGAATGCTGTCAAACCGGTCTTCATACGCCGTTACGGTGTATGTTTCGCTCAGGCTGTCATATTTATCGCTGTAATCACTGCTTTGCAGCGACGAGAAAGCGGAAGCTTCCCACTGGGGGGTGGTGCGGCCCACATAGTACATAATGTGGTAGCCGTAATCGGTTTTTACAATATCCGTGTCGCCAGCTTTCCGGGAAGAATCAAAGCACCAGTCGTTGAATTCTTCCACCATGCTGCCTTCCGTTACATAGGTGTACAATCCGCCGTTTAAAGAAGAACCGCCGTCTTCCGACCAGGCGCCTGCCAGCTGGGCAAACGATTCTTCGGTGGCATCGCCATTTTTCCATTCATCCAGCAGCTCTTCGGCTTTGGCTTTGGCTGCTTCATCACTACCATACCGGTCAGCGGTAAGCAGAATATGACGCACATCAATGGTGGTGTCTTCACTACGGGCTGGCAGAGAAAGCAGCATGGTTACTTTAATGGTTTGCGCATCGGTATCTTGGGCCACATAAGTCTGTCCCACTGCGGCATCATCACCAAACGCCCATTCAGCTGTTTCGTCGTCTTCCGTGTACGAAAGCGTGCTCTTGCAAGCTTCCACTTGAGAAGTCAAATCTTCTTCCGACAGTTCTTCGTCGCTGTTTTTCGTAAGATAATCTTCTAGCCACTTTTTGAAGGATTCTTCGTCCGTGCAGGCTGCCAGGCTGTTTGCTTCGAGTTTGGCCTGTTTCTGAGTCATAGCGTCTTCATCCGATGCGTCATCGGAATACGAGAACGTATAGGTAAACGTATCGCAGCGAAGGAAGTCGTATTTATTTTCTTCGTAATATGTTTCGGCTTCTTCATCCGTATAAGTCAAATCGTTTTTCAGGATATTCTCGTATTTGATGGCAAGTCCCTGCAACAGCAGTGCTTCTTTTACGTCCTCTTCATTGACGCCCACGCCATAGTACGACAAATCTACGCCTTCCAGGCCTTTTTCAATGTTTTCAATTTCGCCATCCGTCAGCGAAACACCGGCTTCTTTTGCTGCTTCGGCCAATACCAAATATTCTTTGGCGTTGGCTTCAGCCGAAGAAGTCAAATAGTCAAACCAGGTCTGCTCGGCGGTATATTCCTGCTCTTTCAGGGACTTTGTGGTGTCCAGTCCCAAATAAGACAGGTATTGGCCGTACTGGCTTACATAGCTTTGATAAAGGGAATTGGTGTACACACTCATCATGGTACCCGTTACCTGGTAGTTTTCACTTTCCAGCATAACAGTAGCGCGTAAGTCATCGCCGCTTTGCAGGCGCTGCTGATCGATGGCATATTTTGTACCGAATCCAATGGCGGCCACAGCTACCACGGCTCCGATGCTGATCCCAATAATGCGGTTGCGGCGGCGCTTTTGCAACAGCTGTTGCTGCTGCCGGCGCATTTCTTCTTTACGTCCGGCATTATTCAGCCGGTTACGTTGTCCTTTTCCCATGGGAATCCCCCGTTCTTTCTTAGTGTTTTCATATGCTTGTACCCCCTGTTCAGGCAGGCACGACATATACTATACACCAAAAATGTGTTGAAATCATGAAAAGACACAAAAAAGATGAAAGAAAATGCAAAAAGATTTGAATGCCTGGGGTAGAAAATTCCGTTAAAACCGTGACAATCCCTTTTCGGGTATGGTATAATGGTTCCACAGTCCAAAAGGCGCAGCCTATGGAGCTGACAACCAGATGTAGGTTTTTAAAGGAGGATCACCGCCATGTATTGTGTTCAGAAAATGAAAGAAGATCTCTATTATGTGGGCGGAAGCGACCGTCGCTTGGCCCTTTTTGAAAATATTTATCCCATTCCTCGAGGGGTTTCTTACAACGCCTATGTAGTGACCGATGAAAAAACTGTACTGCTCGATACGGTGGACCAGAGTGTATCCCGGTTGTTCTTCGAAAATCTGAGCCATGTGCTGGGGGACAAGCCTCTTGATTACGTGATTGTAAACCACATGGAACCTGACCACAGCGCCACGCTGGAAGAAGTACTGCGCCGCTATCCCAACGCGGTGGTGGTGTGCAACGCCAAAACGGTTCCCATGATTCGTCAGTTCTTTGGGGCTAGCGCTCTGCCGGATGACCGCATTCACCTGGTAAAAGAAGGCGACGAACTGTGCACGGGCCGCCACACCTTTGCGTTTGTTATGGCGCCCATGGTTCACTGGCCCGAAGCCATGGTTACGTTTGATAAAGCAGATGGCGTACTGTATGCAGCCGATGCGTTTGGCACCTTTGGCGCACTGTCCGGCAACATTTATGCCGATGAAGTGGACTTCGCCCGGGATTGGCTGGATGATGCCCGCCGGTATTATGTGAACATTGTGGGCAAATACGGCCCGCAGGTGCAGGCACTGCTGAAAAAAGCAGCGGGGCTGCCGATTTCTATGATTTGCCCGCTGCACGGGCCCATCTGGCGTGAAAACCTTGGTTGGTTCATTGAAAAGTACGACCGCTGGAGCCGCTATGAACCTGAAGATAAGACGGTTCTGCTGTGCAGCGCTTCGATTTATGGCGATACCGACCTGGCCGTGCAGGTGCTGGCTACCATGCTCAGCGAACGCGGAGTCAAGAATATGGTTATGTATGACCTGTCGGCCACCGATGTTTCCTACGTGGTGAGCGAAGCGTTCCGGTGCAGCCATTTGGTATTGGCCGCTTCTTCGTATAACGGTGGTGTCTTTACCCCCATGGAAAACCTGCTCAGCGACCTGAAGGCTCATAACTTCCAGAACCGCACTGTGGCGGTACTGGAAAACGGTACGTGGGCGCCTACGGCGGGCAAGTGCATCCATGCAGCGCTGGAAGGTATGAAGAACATGACAGTGCTCGAGGGCGGTATCACCATGCGTTCTGCCTTGCAGGAAAGCCAGCTTGATGCTCTTAGCGCTTTGGC
>CAJKJS010000262.1 GCA_905200265.1 uncultured Oscillospiraceae bacterium | reverse complement strand
ATAATATTATAAATTTTATCATTCTCAATTTTAGGAGGGATTTTCATAAAAAAACGAGAACGCTTTATTTTTTCCATGCTTCTTTTGGTATGTCTTACCTTGCCTTTTTCAGTTATCACCTCTTTTGCTTATGTAACATACGGCCATCGATATACAGACGGAAGATGTTCTGGATATTTTGCAATTAACGCAAATGTAACCTATGCTCCGTGTGGCTCTACCTATAATTCCTTGATTCGTTCCGGTGTTTCCGGCTGGAATAATTCGGGTGCGGGAGTTAATTTTTCCTACACAACGGGAAGCAATTATAAAATTTACTATACCGTAGGAACATTCGGTAATGCTGGATATGCCGGACGCACCCAATTCTTCAATAGTAGCGGGCGCAATATCGGAGATTCCACGGGTTCCCCCACCGCAGACTACGCCTATACGATTGTGGCGTTAAATCATTCCGAATTTGCTAACCATCCTAGTACACTTGGTGCATCTCGAGGTGTTAAAGCTATTGCAGCTCATGAAATGGGACATTCCTTGGGATTGAAACATAGCAGCAATCCATCCTATACTCCTCTGATGATTGGCACAATTGTCGACAAAATTGTTCTTGGGCAGATTACATTTTATACGCCTCAGCCGGATGATGTTGCAGGGGTTAATGCCATTTATTGAGAATTAAACTGTTCAATTTCGAAAGCTATAATAACCACATGACGAAATTTTCTGAAATGTTCACGAAAGGAGATTTTCATATGAAACGGAAAAGAAAACAACTGATTGCCTGTGTACTGGTTCTCTGTCTCTCTGCCGGTGGGGGCCTTTTATGGAATCATTTTATGCTGTCTTCCCACGAAATAGCAAACGAACCGACTGAAATGGTCGGAGAGGAATTTGCCTCTGTCTACGCGGACACGACAAATCTGCGTGCGATCCTTGACGTTCACGATACAGTTATCACCGCACAATACGAAAGCAGTAGCGCCCCCTACAGCATGGGGGTAGAAGACATTCCTCTTCCCGATGGCGGCACGATTGATATGTTGGAATGGTATGTAGACACAACCTATACCGTACAGGAAAGTCTGCGCGGGCAGCTGCAACCGGGCGACACGGTCACCGTACAGGAACACCTGGACACCGAAACGGCCACCCCCTACAGCAAAACGGTGGATGCGACCGCCACCGACTGCACGCTGCTGTTTCTGATTGAGGGTGAAGAAGGCGAATACCGGTTGAGCCTGCCCGTTTTATCCATACAGCCCGTAAAACAATCCCAGGCGGAAAGCCGCCAGATCGTGTGGATGAACGGGGTAAACCGCCGCACATTGCCCGGTACAAAGGAAACGGTCGTGGTGGGTACGATCAACGAACCGGAAGAAGGGAACGAAAACACCTTAAATTGGTACGGCACATCGGCCGTCTACGTCAATTCCATGGCCGAACTGTATATGGCCGTAGCGGATGACAGTTATACCGTCACACCCTTACTGGACAAAAGCGATGCGGTTTTGTCCGGCACCATCGAGCAGGTGTCGGATGCTTACGAAGAGGATGGATGCTGGTATCGGGATTTGACGGTCACACCGGATCAGGTGTATAGCGCCGCTTCTTCCTCCCTGTCCGGTAACGATCCTATCACGGTACAAGCGGCCGTGGGCTCCTCTTATGAGGAAATCCCCACGGGAGAATCCCGCCTTCTTCTGTTACAGGAGGAAAACAGCACCTACCGGTTGACAGGCAGTGTATATGATTCCCTGTGCGCAATCAACGAGCAGGAACGCATCCAGTGGTTTGGCGGCCCCACCCGCGCCGATGTAAACGAGGGTTTGCGGGATTTGTCGGATGTAGAAGCTTACTGCCAAGAAAAGGAATAACCCCTAAAGGGAGGGATTCTGGTGAAAAAAAGAACGAAAATTCTTATCAGTATCCTAGCGGGTTTCATCGTGCTGCTGGGTTGCGGTGTGTGGCTGTTCCAGTCATTGCGATCCGAACCGGCCCCAACTGGCGAAGAAGCCGCACCCCTGACAAACCTGACTGCCATGCTGAATGCCCACGACACCATCGTAACCGCCCAGTATCAGGAAAGCAGCGACCCGTATACGACGGACGGCGGCGAAAGCTGGTACGTAGACAGTACTTACACCGTACAGGAAAGTCTGCGCGGAGAGCTGCAGCCGGGAGATACTCTCACCTTTTCGGAACCAGTATCCTCTAAAACCGGTACACCCTATAGTCAAAAAGTCGCCATCAATGCCACCGACAGTACCTTGCTGTTTTTGCGAAAAAATGGGAACACCTACCGAATTAGCGCACCGTCTTTATGCTTGCAGCCGGTGCAAGCTGTTTCATTTTGGGGAACGGAAACCATTCGCAAGATCAACTGGCTATGCGGAGCTACCCGCACCACCGTAACCCCCATGAACGGGGGTGAGCGCTTTACCGTGTATACCACCGGCTATGACGCCACCCCTCAAGACCAGTTTCTGAATGAAATCGCCTGGAGTGACACCTCCCGAGAATCCGTCAATTTTCTCTATGCGTTGGTTCACGTGATCCATGAATACGAAGGGGACACGGTTGCCAGTATGTTGGAACGCAGCGACGGGGTCATGGCAGCGGATATCACGGCGATTTCCGACCCATACGAACGGGAAAACCGGTGGTATCGGGATCTCACTGTCACAGTCGGGTCGGTGTACCAGGGGCTGGAAGGCATACAACCCGGGGACAGCGTCACCGTTATCTGTGAATTTGGGTCTCCCCATGAACTTCCTTTCTGGTACCAACCCGACGACGGGGAAGTGACCGCTATTTTCCTGCTGCGGCAGGAGGATGGGGCCCTTTCCTTGTGCGCAACGGCATACGATTCCTTATGTGGTGTCTTAAAAGAACGAGGAGACCGGATTCTGTGGTTTAGCGGCCAGACCGGCAGTGAAACCCACGGAGGATTGCGGGATATAAAGGCGCTGGATGCGTATTATCGCGATAAGGAGTAACCCCTAAAGGGAAAAATTCCGGTGAAAAGGAAAACGAAACTCCTCCTCCGTATCCTAGTGGGTTTCGGTGTACTGCTGGGTTGTGGCATGTGGCTGTTCCAGCCGTTATAATCCAAACCGGAACCGAAAGAAAAAATCCTGCGCCACCCACAAAACAAACAGCAAACGAAAA
>CAJKJS010000261.1 GCA_905200265.1 uncultured Oscillospiraceae bacterium | reverse complement strand
CTTGGCGGTTTATTTTACCACCCGGTGTCTTTTACAGGCCGAGAGGGAAAAGAACCTTTCACATATACTCCGCTATTTCCAAACGTTCGGCTGCTGTGATAAAGTGTATCTGGAGTCGTACCGGGATGGCCGGGCGCTGGATGACGCAGTTTTGCGGGCGGCAAAACAATTTTTTTGAAGCAAACGGCGTACAAACGGCCGGCGCTTTGACAGCTACCTGTCTGCACCGGAGAAAAACCCGGCCGCTTTTGGAAGAAGACGGTGTGTATGGGTCTGGTGGGGTGGTGCAGCCCGAAGAGTGGGAAGAATGGCAAAAGGGAGAAGTCTGGCAGCCATCTACGCTGTGCTATTCCGATCCTCAGGCGCTTTCATCTTTGCAACAAGCGGCGGAACAGGCCGCCGGGCTATTTGATGAAGTCATTTTGGACGATTTCTTTTCCACCAGCTGTACATGCCCCCGATGTATCCAGCGTCGGGGCGACCAGTCATGGGAGCAGGCTAGGAGAGAATGGATGCTGCAGGCGGCAAAAGAGTATGTGCTCTCGCCTATGAAGCGGATAAACCCTCGTGTACAGGTGATCATCAAATTTCCCAACTGGAGCGAATCGTATAAAGCCTGCGGATATGATCCCCTGGAAGAAAGCGCGCTATTTGACGGTATTTATACCGGGGCCGAAACCCGTAATTCAGGCTATTCTCCCCAGTGTTTGCCGCCCTATGCCGGGTATGGGCTGACTAAATGGCTTAGCCACATTTCCCTCGGGAAAAACCGCGGTGCCTGGATCGATCCGCTGGATTGCGAAGAAAATATCGGCTACTTTTTGCAGCAGGCCTTTTTACCCATTCTGGCTGGGGCCAAGGAATTGACTTTATTCTGTGCCGGGTGGCTATATCAAACGCCGTTTATTCCGGCGCTGGGACACGCTTTGCAGCATGGGCCGGTATCGGCTTTCTGGGGCCAACCGGAAACCCAGTTGCCGGGCTCCATCGCCGCGTATGAACCACCGCGCAGCGCTCCCGGGGAAGAACATCTTTCCGACATACTGGGGATGGTGGGATTACCTCTGGAACGCACGCCGTTTTTCCCCAAAATGGGCGGATGCGTACTGCTTACCCGCGGGGCAGCATGCGACCCCACTTGGCCCGATAAAGTGAGGGGACACCTGCAAAAAGGGGGCACGGTATGTCTGACATCGGGGTTGCTGGAAGCCACGGACGAAAACAAGTGGAGCGATCTAACCACCGCCCGGGTCATGCCCGGACGGGTCACGGCGGACCGGTACACGTTGTGGAGCGGTAGTCACCAAATTGACCACCGTTTTTTCCAGGGGGGTGAAATAACGGTGCCGGTTTTATCGTTTGCGACGGCCGCCACAGAATGTGTAGCTTCGCTAACCCGGGGAGAAACCCACGTGCCCCTATTGCTGCAAAGTCCGTATGCAGCCGGTACGGTGCTGGTGCTGGCGGTGCCCGACTGTCTTACCGATCTGTACCGGATACCCGGCGCTGTGCTTACTGCATGGCGTCAGAGGTTGGAGATGGAAGAAGCCCTTTATTTGGAAGGGGAAAGCCGGGTATCCCTGTTCCCCGCCGTAAATGGGGACTGGGTCATTTTCTCCTTTTTGCCGTACAGCAGCCAGGTACGGTTACATGTATCCGGAGAGTGCCGAATGCTGCGTGACCGGCAAACGGGCGAAATCCTTCGCCCCCTTTGGCAAAACGAGAGAGAAACCGTATTTGACATATCCATCAAACCCGTATTATATCGGGCATTTTCCTTAGAGAAAGAAGAAGGAGAACTACTATGACACAAGATGAACGGCTGGTACAGGTGGTGCCGTCCCCACGGCAGCTTGCCTTTCAGCAGACGGAATTTTATGCCTTTGTTCATTTCACGGTGAACACCTTTACCGGGCGGGAGTGGGGAGACGGCACCGAGCCGGAATCTATTTTTAACCCGGAAAAACTCGATGCCGATTCATGGGTGCAGGCCATCCGGTCCGCCGGGATGAAAGGTTTGCTCCTCACCTGTAAACACCACGATGGGTTCTGTCTGTGGCCCAGCCGGTATACGGAACATTCGGTAAAGAATAGCCCGTTCCGTGGCGGAAAGGGTGACGTGGTGGCGGAAGTGGCGAAAGCCTGCCGGGAAGGTGGCCTGCGCTTTGGTGTATATCTGTCCCCGTGGGACCGTCACGAAGCGACCTATGGCATGGGAAAGGAATACGACGATTATTTTGTGCACCAGCTCGAAGAGCTGCTTACCGGGTATGGCCCGGTATTTTCCGTGTGGTTTGACGGCGCCTGCGGCGAAGGCCCCAATGGCAAAAAGCAGGTATACGATTGGGACCGGTACTATCGCACCATCCGACGGCTGCAGCCGGACGCATGCATCAATGTGTGTGGGCCGGACATCCGCTGGTGTGGCAACGAGGCAGGGCATACCCGGGTTTCGGAATGGAGCGTGGTGCCCAAACGCACCACGGAAACGGAACGCATTGCCGAAAACAGCCAGCAGCAGGATGACGAACAGTTCCGTCAGCGGTCTATTCGCGCATCGGATCAGGATTTAGGCAGCCGTGAACAGCTGCGAGAAGAACCCGACTTGGTGTGGTACCCGGCGGAAGTGAATACGTCCATTCGACCCGGTTGGTTTTATCATCCGGAAGAAGATGATAAAGTGCGCTCGCCTGAGGAGCTTATCCGCATTTATACCCAATCGGTGGGAGGCAACGCTACCTTCTTGCTGAATGTACCGCCCACGCCCGAAGGGTTGATTCACGAAAACGACCGAGATTGTTTAGCGAAAATCGGCAACTTCCTCCGCACAGCCTTTGCTCACAATGTGCTGGAAGGGGCCTTTTTACAGGCTGACAGTGCAGAAGAGGGATACGGTATTGAAAATGTGCGGGAAGATGGGTATGATACCTACTACCGCCCGGCCGGCCATCAAAACCACTGTATGATTACGGTGACATTCCCGCAGGAAACGAAAGTTTCGTATTTGGTGATGAAGGAGAACATTCAAAAAAGCCAGCGTATCGAACGGTTTGCCGTGCGGGACGATACCGGTATGACGGTAGCCGCCGGCACGGTGGTAGGGTATAAAAAAATTGTGGTATTCCCAAAACCCGTTCACACAAAATACCTGGAAATCGATATTCAGGATG
>CAJKJS010000260.1 GCA_905200265.1 uncultured Oscillospiraceae bacterium | reverse complement strand
CAAACCGTTTTGTTGCTTGTTTTCTGGTTCTACGAGTTTCACTTTACCATATTTCGCACAGAAAAGCAAGAAAACACCATATGTTTTCCGTGGTTCTGCCGATGAAGTACGGGGGTGGTTGTCCGGGCAGCTTTTCTTCTACGGGGCTTCCGATTCGATAGGCAAAACAGGTGGACAAACCGGGGGAAAACGGGTATAATATGGGGCGGAAGAAAAAACGGGGGGCTTTTTGAAACAGCACCCCCTTTTTTTGGGGCCTTGTGTCGTTTTTATGCCCCAAAAAATGGTTAATGTACAAGAAAGGAGTCGATCCGGACTATGAGTCTGCGCCATTTGATCGATCCGCTGGATTTTTCCCGGCAGGAAGTGGAGGAACTTTTAAACTGTGCCGATGATATCGCGGCCGACCGCAGCCGGTATGCCCACGTGTGCGACGGCAAAAAACTGGCCACGCTGTTTTACGAACCCAGCACCCGCACCCGCCTGAGTTTCGAAGCGGCCATGCTGAACCTGGGCGGTTCGGTACTGGGCTTTTCCGAAGCCAGTTCCAGCTCGGCAGCCAAAGGGGAAACCGTCGAAGATACCATTCGGGTGATTTCCTGCTATGCCGATATCTGCGCCATGCGCCACCCTAAAGAAGGCGCGCCGCTGGTAGCGGCCCGGTACGCCCGCATTCCCGTGATCAACGCCGGGGACGGCGGCCACCAGCACCCCACCCAAACCCTTACGGATTTAATGACCATCCGCCAGAAAACCGGGCGGCTGGATCATTTGACCATCGGGCTGTGCGGCGACCTGAAATTCGGGCGCACGGTGCATTCCCTCATTAAGTCCCTGGCCCGGCAGGAAGACATCCGCTTTTACCTGATTTCGCCGGAAGAACTACGCCTGCCCGATTATGTGCGGCAGGAAGCCATCGAAGACCGGGGCCATTTTTATAAAGAAGTGCGCACCATGGAAGAAGTCATGCCGGAACTCGATATCCTGTATATGACAAGAGTACAGCGCGAACGTTTCTTTAACGAAGAAGACTACATCCGTTTAAAGGATACGTACATCCTCGACCGCAAAAAGCTGGAAACGGCCAAACCCGGCCTGGCGGTGCTGCATCCGCTGCCCCGGGTGAATGAAATCACCCCGGAAGTGGACAACGACCCCCGTGCGGCTTATTTTGAGCAGGCACAAAACGGCGTGTATGTGCGCATGGCGCTGATTATGAAACTGCTGGGCCTTCACGGGCCGGAAGCGGAACAGGCATAAAGGAGGGGGACAACGGTTATGAATATCGACAGTTTGCAAAAAGGAATCGTCATTGACCACATCCGGGCCGGTTCGGGCATGCGGATTTACGAACTGCTGGAACTCGATAAGCTCGATTGCTGTGTCGCCGTGATCAAAAACGCCCGCAGCACGAAGTACGGGCGCAAAGATATCATCAAAATCGAAGACGCCATCGAACTGAACCTGGATATCCTGGGCTTTATCGATCACAATATTACGGTGGATATCATCGAAAACGGGAAAATTGTGGAAAAGAAGCAACTAAAACTTCCCCACCGGCTGAAAAACGTGATCACCTGCCGCAACCCGCGGTGCATCACCAGCGTGGAACCCCACATTGACCAGATTTTCGTGCTCAGCAGCGAAAAACGCCGTCAGTACCGCTGCGCGTACTGCGAACAGGCGTATGAAGATCCCACGGGAAAAACGGTCCTGTAAAAAGGAGAAACCGCCATGCATGTGTTTGATATCATCGGCCCGGTGATGATCGGGCCTTCCAGTTCCCACACGGCGGGCGCCGTGCGGCTGGGCAATGTGGCCCACGCCATGCTCAAAGAGCCGCCGGTGCGCGGGGTGATCACCCTGTGCGGGTCGTTTGCCAAAACCGGCCGCGGCCACGGCACCGACCGGGCGCTCACGGCGGGCATTATGGGGATGCGGCCCGATGACACCCGCATCCGCGACAGTTTGCGCCTGGCACAGGAGCAGGGGTTTGCCGTGACGTTTCGCCGGGAAGAGCGGGACGGTGTGCACCCCAATACGGCGATTTTGCAGGTAGAAGGCGCTTCCGGCCGCACGATTACCGTGGAAGGCGCTTCCGTCGGCGGGGGCAGCATTTGTGTCACAAAGCTCAACGGGATGCCGGTGGAAATCAGCGGCGAATCCACCACCGTACTGGTGCTGCATGAAGATGTGCCCGGGGTGATTGCCGCCGTTACGAATTTGCTGGCCGCCTGCGGGCACAACATTGCGGCGTTCCGCATGAGCCACCACGAAAAAGGGGAACTGGCGCTGATGAGCATTGAACTGGATGGGGACGCCCCCGACTCCCTGTGCCGGTCCCTGGAAAACTTTGCCAATGTGCGCAGCTGCACGTTGCTGCATGCCCTGGCCCGGTGAGGAGGAAAAGGATGACGACGGTAAAAGACCTGGTGGAACAGGCAGAAAAAGAAGGCGTGGCGCTTTCGGATGTGGTGCTGCAGCACGAGAGCGAAAGCACCGGCACAAGAAAAGAAGAACTGCTGGAACACATGTACCGCAACCTTTCCGTGATGCGGGATTCCTGCCGGGAAGGGGAAGATCCGAACTTGCGCTCGGAAAGCGGCCTGTCCGGTGGGCAAAGCGCCAAAATGATGGAACGGGCCCGCAGCGGCGATAATTTGTGCGGGCCGTTTTTCGGCAAAGCGCTGGCGAGGGCTTTGGCCGTATCGGAATGCAACGCCTGCATGGGGCGTATTGTGGCGTCGCCTACAGCGGGCAGCTGCGGCATTTTGCCGGCGGCGGTGCTCACCACCATGGAAGAAAAAAACCTGCCGGAAGAGACGGCGGTGAAAGCGCTGTTTACCGCAGCGGGTATTGGTATGGCCATTGCCGAAGGGGCCAGCATTTCCGGCGCTCAGGGTGGGTGCCAGGCCGAAGTGGGCGCCGCGTCCGCTATGGCGGCCGCCGCCATCACCGAAATGATGGGCGGCACGCCGGATATGTGCGCCCATGCCTGCGCCATGGCGCTGAAAAACGTGCTGGGGCTGGTGTGCGACCCGGTGGCCGGTCTGGTGGAAGTCCCGTGCATTAAGCGCAACGCCATGGGGGTTTCAAACGCCCTGGCGGCAGCGGAAATGGCGCTGTGCGGAATCGAAAGCCGTATTCCCGCCGACGAAGTCATTTGGGCTATGCGCCGGGTGGGCGACAGTATGCCCGGTT
>CAJKJS010000259.1 GCA_905200265.1 uncultured Oscillospiraceae bacterium | reverse complement strand
CAACTCTTTCCCACAAAGGAGGTTTTTCCGTGAAGCATGTAATACTCAGCGCCGATGGCGACCGGAAAGTCTATGCGGTCCACGATGAAGTCGCCGACCATTTGGAGGCGTATTGCCTGGAATTTTGCACCAAATGGTTACTGACCAGCCCCCATGCCAAAAAATATCGTAGAAAAGGCGGCTTGTGCTATAACGAAGAAGATTTTATCCATTATCTAAATTCGTGGCTATTTCCCACCGAACCCTGTTTTTTCGTGGAAAATCTGGGTCCTCTCGATGAAAACGCCGCCTTACCGAAATCCTATGCCCACTGCCCTTCTTTTAACTTTTAACAATAAAGTTCTTTACTGTGTTTTCAATGTTCCAAAGAAACAATCTATTTAAGAAGATACAAAAATACGAAGAGCATCTTATCTGGCTAGAAGATTATCAAGGCATCTTCTAGTCCTTTTCCTATACCAATAAACTTATCCCCTCGAAAACCTGAAACCGCTATGTGACCCTTTCACACAATCGCTAATTCCATTTCACTTTGCCGCATTTCTTGCCTTTCTATGGGATTTTGCTTGTATCAGAATATCGAATCAGTTATACTATGTTCATAATAGATATTCTATTTTAAGGACAATGCACTTCGCATATGGAACTGATATTCCGATACTTTTTCCTATCACTAAGGAAACTCACACCATCCCCTTTCCTTTTTCTTCATTAAAAAAGTGGTCTAAAAGGATCACTTGATAACCATAAAGAAAGGCAGGAAAAGTTATGGAAAACTTGTCCCTATTTCACATGGCCGAAGAATCGCAAGAGCAAATGGAACTTCCTTCGTCCGGCAAGTTGGATGTTGTCAAAATGGAATTTTCCGGAGCTCAAACCCTCTCGTGGCCGTCCTTGTTTTCAGGATTTGATACCCTGCATGCTATCACATACTCATCCGGAATTGGTTTTGTGTATGAGCTTCTCGCTTTGTTCGAACAGGCCGAAGTGATATTCGGATGCGACGAAGTAATCTCCTATTCGCTGCAGGAAGTCATGGCCTATCAGTGCAAAATGGTCGAGCGCATGCGGGAAACCGCTGGTAAAATGAAAGTAAATCTGGTTTCCCGCATTGACAACGGAACACTGCGCTTTTTTGTGGCCCACACGGTTTTATCCCATGAAAAAATTTATTTACTCTCTGCTAAAGATGGCAGAAAACGTGTCATTATGGGATCGGCCAATATGTCTTTTGCGGCTTTTAACGGACACCAGCGGGAAAATATCTGTTACATAGACGGCGAAGAAGCTTACCAATGGTACTTCCATTGTTATAACCAACTGCGGGATGAAAGCACGGATCAAATCGCCAAGGAGTCCCTCCTCTGTGCCGATGACGGAGAAAACCTGGAAGAACTGCCTATCGCCAGAACTATCCGAACAAAAAAGGCGTTAGTGTTACAGCCGGTCGAAACTGTAAAAGACGAAGTTCGTTTTGTGTTGGACGTAAAAAATCTGGCCGCCAAACTAGCACCATCGGTACCAAAACCAGACAAAAAAGGGAAACTTATGCTGTCGCCAGAAAAGATCAAAATGATCCGGCGCCAGGTTGTATCCAGCAAAATCAAAGAAAAAGAGCTGCAAAGCGAGTATCCCCAATTGGAAGTTTTCCCCGATGAAGCCATCGTTTCCCTCAATGGTACGAAGCTGGATTTAAATCCCGCGAAAGAAGATATCAAAAAAGACGGGCTTTTGTTTCTTACATACATGAATGGGTATGAAAAATTTCACGGCGATGTGACGGGCATGCAGCGGCGCTATTTTGAATTTGCCAACTGGTTTTTCTGTTCCCCCTTTATGGCCTGTATGCGCCATATGGCGGTACGCTATAATCAAAATCTTCTTCCTTACCCTGTATTCGGCCTGGTTTATGGTCAAAGTAAAGCCGGAAAAACCAGTTTTCTTGAAACCCTACTAAAAATGATGATCGGGCAAAAGACAAAGCTCTCCGCTCCTGACTTCACGCGGTCCAGCATCGAAAACCTAAAACGTACGGTCAAAGGAGCCCCCATTATTGTCGACGATCTGACCAATGCTCGTTTTAATCAACACGCCATCGAAACAATCAAAAACGATGACTTTGGGGTGGTAGAGAATCTCGTTCATTACCCCGCTGTAGTTATCAGTGCCAACGAGGATGTAAAAGCCGTCGCCCCTGAAGTGATTCGCCGCACTGTGATCTGCCGGGTGCAAGCGGGATTAACCAATACCGAAGTCATGCGCAGCAGTGTGGTCCGCACGGTGCAGCGCGAAATTGGGACCGCCTTTTATCGGGAATACTTGCGCCGCATGGTAACAATCGTCGCCAATCTGCTGGAAGAAATTAAAAATGATGCGTCAGAAAGTGCCCCTGATCTTTTAGCTGCATCGTCCCATGTATTGCTGGCTATGCTATCGGACTGTACCGATACACTTCCTCCCTATGTCCGTCCCCTCACCTTGGAAGACTATTTCAGTGAAAAAGTCACCGGCCGCTATGCGATGACCACTATACGAAATGCATGGAAAACCAGCCGTACTTCTTTCGAAATTTCGGAAAGAGCCAATGAATTACGTTACAACGCCGGTGCTCCCTGGGAGGCCGATCGAATTCTGAAAGAACTTCCAGAAACCCTGGAAGCCCACAAATCCCGTGACTGGGTGGTTATGAATCTGGAAGAAGCTCGGAATTTTTTTACGGTTCCCTTCAAGAAATCTTGGCTCAACCGGTTTCGAAAGGAATAAAAAATTGTTAACCAAAAAGGGCTCGGCAGCTTTTGAACTGCCCCAATTAGTGCGGACAGTACAAAAAACCCTATGTAGGAAATATTTTGTATTAAGTGAAGTGGCGCTGCGTCAGTGGCGCCACTCCTGTTTTTGTCTGGATACGCTCATGATTATAGAAATGAATGTAGCTATCTATCATCTCATTTGCTTCTTGGAAAGAGCGAGGCTTGTGCCGGTAGATGCATTCCGTTTTCAAGATTGAGAAAAAGTTTTCTGCCATCGCATTGTCATAAGGATTACCTTTTCTTGACATTGATGGTGTTATGCCGTAAGATTGAGTTAGCTTGAAATATGCTTGGGATGTATATTGAAAGCCTTGGTCGCTGTGGAGCTGCAACTCCGCAGCGACCCTCTTTTTTTCTTTTTTCATCGCTAACTTTATGGTGTCCAGTACGAGATTGACAGTTTGTCGTGTCGCT
>CAJKJS010000258.1 GCA_905200265.1 uncultured Oscillospiraceae bacterium | reverse complement strand
CGCCATTAAATATAACCGCCCGGATGGACAGATCACCGTACAGGTAACCGAACTGCCCCTAGATGGAGAACAAGCGCTGTTCCGCTTTACCGTAACTGACACGGGTATTGGCATGAGCGAAGAGTTTCAGAAAAAACTGTTCCAACCCTTTACGCAGGAAAATAATAATGTGCGTACTCACTACACCGGCACGGGGCTTGGCATGGCCATTACCAAACGGCTGGTAGAGAAAATGAACGGTACCATTACCGCCGAAAGCCGGTTAGGCGAAGGCAGCCGGTTTACTGTAACCCTTCCGTTTACCATTGATAAAAAAGCTTGCTGCCATAAGGAAGCTTCTGAATCCGAAGCAGCCATTTGCGTAAAAGGCCTGCATTTATTGCTGGTAGAAGATAACGAACTCAACCGAGAAATTGCCCAGTACATGTTGGAAGATGCCGGTGCGGTAGTAGAAAACGCCGTCAATGGTCAGGAAGCCGTCGATCGGTTTGCCTCCTGCCCCGCTGGCACCTATGACGCCATTTTAATGGATGTTATGATGCCGGTGATGGATGGGTTACAAGCCACCCGTACCATCCGTGCTATGGACCGTCCCGACGCCCGTACCATTCCGATTTTGGCCATGACAGCAAACGCTTTTGCCGAAGACGTACAGAAGGTGAAAGAAGCAGGCATGAATGAACATTTAGCGAAACCCTTGGATATGAAAAAGGTCTTGCAAGTTATCACAGCCTACTGCCACAAACCAAAGTTATAAAAAAGATCCTCCCTTTTCCTGGATGGAAAGAGAGGATCTTTTTCTTTTGAATTTATTCTGCGGTGTGAAGAATTCCTTCAATTTCCTCGCCCAACAAATCCAGCTGCCGGATATATTCGTCGAGCACATACTTGCCTTTCGATTGCTGCTGTGTACGGCGCACCATACACATAACGCCGCCTACTGCCACAGCAGGTACTACAGCCGCCAAAGCTATTTGCCACCAGGAACCATCTAGCAACAGTGCCACACTCACACCGCCTATAGCGGCTACAGCTATGGTGCCAGCTCCTATTCCCCATACCGGCAAAATCTTTGGTTCGGGCACGGGTTCCAGCTGGATTTTTCGCACCAGATCCCTGATTTGTTCGGCCTTACTGGGACTCTGACCGGCCAGTTCATTTAACCAACTGCCACAGGTGGTGTACGGGTCCAGCCAGTCGCAGGCAGCATCCATCACCGCCATCTCAGCTCCGGCCCGGGTCAAAGGCCCTTTTCGGCTTTTTTCCAGCAGCCGAGCCCGGCACAACGCGGTAAATTTCTTCCATATGAGGCGAAAATCCTGTAGATTTGTGGTCATGGCGCGTTTCCCCTTTCCAAAAAACAATTTACAGCCGGCCAATCGCTTCCCTGGCCTGGCTAATTTGAAGGCATTCCTGTTTGAGGCAAGCCTGATCGGCACGAATTCGTGCTAAAGTGTGACGAGTGATGGCTTCCTGCCGACGGTTTTGCTCCCGCATTTGTGCAACAGCCGCCGTGTATTCCCATAAATACTGATTCATCACCCGTTCGACCTGCACACGGCAATCCCGTACGCAGCGGCCATACACTTTTAAGACGCGGTTGTGTAGCCGGGTAAAATACGATTCCACCACCGCCTCCATTTGTGGGGGAATCGAGTCCGGCTGTTGCCGGTTTTTATCCTTACCCAAAGGAACAACCGACGTAATAAGTGAATTGAGTCCGGTGCCATTTTCAACCGGCTGGGGAGGTTCGGCAGCGGCTGCTACCGCCAACGAAAACGCAAACAAATCCCGATTGATCAAATCCCGAGCCAGTACAGCCAGTTGGCGATACGATGACTGGAAGTTTTCTTCGAATGCTTCGCAGATTTCCTCCCCAACAGATTTGATTTCTCGGACAAAAGCAGGCTGCGTATCGGTACCGGTAAATCCGGTTTCTTCCCATACGGCTTTCCACGCCTGTTGTAGCGCTTCCGATAACCCGGTTTGCAAAAAGGTGCGTCTCTGTCCGGTGGTTCCCAGTGCACGATATTTTTTGTATACCGACTGTTTGTGTGCTTGCACCCACACGGATAATTTCCGGCCAAATCCCCGGCCATAGGTAACGGCTTTTTCCTGAAACTGCCGGCCCAGCTCTTCTTTCTGTTGCTGGACAAATTCCCGCAAATCACGGGTCAGTGCAGCTTCCAGCTCGTCGTGTTTTTGCTGCTGTTCTTTTTCCAGACGATCAAATTCCTGCTGCAAAATCCCGGTTGCCTCTTCCAGCAGCTCCACACATCGCTGCAACAGAATTTTCTTTTTCCTCTCTTGCAAAAACTGCAAGATGGTCTCTTCTGTGTGAAGATTTGTTTCGGTAAAGGCTCCTTCCGTACCATTGAGCTGGAATAAAGAGGAATAAGGCAGCACCAAAGGATCGGGTACATCCATTTGGTCTTCCAGAATTTTTTTAATATACTGCACCTGGCGTGCCTGCTGCCTAGGTGGTATCAGGTCAATTTTGGTGGCAACAAACACACAATCAGGCAGCAGTTCGGCCATATTTTCCAGCAAAAAATGCCGGAATGTCTGGGGAAACGGCTTTTCGGCCCCCGTCAACACCATACAGGCATCAGCATCTTGCCGCAAGGTACGGCGGGTAACGTCTTCATGCCACCGAGCCAGAGAATTGGTGCCGGGTGTATCAATGATACACACCCCTTGCCGCAGAAAATCCGACGGGTGTCCCACTTCTAACTGGGGGGCACTTCCGCTTTTTTCTTCCATGGCGGCCGTAGGATCATCTTCCAGAGAGGAATTATACCCCGAAAGGCGTTCGGCCAGTTCCCCGGGCTCCATACCGGTTTGAGGGACGCCGCCGTCTACTTGCAGGTATCGCTGTTCGCTATAGCGAATACAGGTAGACGCCACGGTGGTTCCCTGTACGACATCGGTTTCCAGCAGGTTTTCCCGCAAGAGCGCGTTAATAAAGCTGCTTTTTCCCGAAGAAAATTCACCTACTACCGCTAAATGCAGTTCCCGTCTGTTTTGCCTGGCCCGCAGGCCCGCCATATTTTCTTCCAGTTTCGCGGTCGTTTCCTGAGGCAGATGGTATCCTTCCAGTAGACTTTGCAAAAAGGAGACATGCCCGGCAATATCAGTGGCTGACTTGGGTGGATGGCGCGGCGGCACAGGGGATATATCCGGTTTCTGTCTACGCCACTGTCTAAGCATCGTACTGTCTATGTGATAGGGT
>CAJKJS010000257.1 GCA_905200265.1 uncultured Oscillospiraceae bacterium | reverse complement strand
GGACAATTTGTTTGCCCGGGGCTTTTTACCTCAGTTTTGAATCAAACTGCCTACAAAATAGGAGAAAAAAGGCCTGTGGGCCCAAACCTGTAGGCGTAAGAAAGGAAGGGACAATCATATGATCGATGTTCAGCAAGTGCGGGAAAACTTTATTGCTTGTTATGAGGAACATATTCAGCGGGAAGGAGCCGACAAACTATTGCAGTGGCTCTGTCAGAAAGATTTCTTTACGGCACCAGCCAGTACCCGATACCATTGTGCCTGCGAAGGAGGCCTGGCTTTACATAGTCTAAATGTGTATGAAACCATGCGCCGCCGGTATTTTGAAGAGGGGGACAGCGAGGAGAGTTTTGCTCTGTGCGGATTGCTCCATGACGTTTGCAAGGCCCAATTCTATAAAGTGTCGACCCGGAATGTAAAAAATGAAGAAACCGGCCAGTGGGAAAAAAAGCCTTACTATACAACCGATGATGCGTTTCCCTATGGCCATGGAGAAAAATCCGTTTTTTTGATCGAACGGTTTGTCCGGTTAAAACCGGCGGAAGCGGTAGCCATCCGTTGGCACATGGGCGGATTTGATGAAGCGGCCCGAGGAGGCAGTTTTGCCATTAGCCAGGCCTATGAAAAGTATCCGCTGGCCGTCAAGCTCCATTTAGCCGACCTGGAATCGACGTATCTCATAGAAAAAGGGACCAGTGACGCCCGATAAGAAAAAATTTAACAAAATTTGCGTCCAGGTCTTTCTGAAAAGCCTATTGTATGTTATAATCGTAACAAAGTTACCCATATGCGTAGTCCGCTATTCTATCTTGAAAACGGAGGCTGTATCGAATGCGGTATGATAACGATGCAAAACAACTAAAATACGAAGTGCTCAGAAAGGTGGCCGAACTGAGCTATGCCGGCACCCTGGAAGAGAATATCGACCAGATCCCTTATGATCTGATCCCCGGGCCGCAGCCCAAATTCCGCTGCTGCATCTACCGGGAACGGGAAATCATTCGGGAACGGGTATCCGCAGCTCGCGGGATTTCGCTGCCTGGTCAAACGGAAACGGCCATTGTAGGTGTGCTGCCCGCTGCTTGCGAAGGCTGCCCCATCAGCCGGTTTACGGTGACCAGTAACTGCCAGCACTGCCTGGCTAAAAAATGTCAGGCGGCTTGTCCGTTTGGTGCTATTTCCATTACGGGGCGCGGGGCTTATATTGATCCCAACAAGTGCAAGGAATGTGGCCGTTGCGCGGCAGCTTGCCCGTACAACGCGATTTCCGATACCTTGCGGCCTTGCCTGCGTTCTTGCCCGGTAGACGCTATTACCATGGATGAAAACAAACGGGCTGCCATTAACTATGATAACTGCATTAGCTGTGGTACCTGTACCAAGAACTGCCCGTTCGGTGCTTTGACGGACCGTTCGTACATCACCCAGGTTATTGATATGATCCGGGACGAAAACGTGGAAGTATATGCCATGTTTGCACCCGCTATCGAAGGTCACTTCGGTATGGCGACGGTGGGGGCTCTGAAAGAGTCTCTGCGTGAAATCGGCTTTAATGGGGCGTATGAAGTTTCTTTGGGCGCCGACGCTACGGCGGCTCATGAAGCGGAAGAACTGGTAGAAGCCGTACAGGAAGGCAAAAAAATGACGACTTCCTGCTGCCCGGCGTTTGTGGACATGATTGAAAAGCATTTCCCCAAACTGGTGGATCATATCTCCCATACGGGTTCGCCCATGGTGCTGACGGCTCGGTATATTCGTAAAGAACATCCCGGCGCCAAAGTGGTCTTTATTGGGCCGTGCATGGCGAAGAAACTGGAAATTCAGAAAGTACAGGATACGGCTGATCTGGTTCTTACCTTTGAAGAATTGGCGGCTATGTTCGACGCCAAGAATGTAGATCCGGCTTCCAAAGTATGCGAAGAACAGGACGGCAGCTTGGCCGGTAAGAACTTTGCAACCAGTGGCGGCGTAACGGCATCGGTGAAGCAGGTGCTGAAAGAACGCGGCATTGAACTGGAAGTTTCCTGCTTGCAGTGCAACGGGGCACGGGAATGCAAGAAAGCACTGACGCTGCTGAATCTGGGCCGTTTGCCGGAAGACTTTGTGGAAGGCATGGCCTGCGAAGGTGGCTGTGTGGCCGGCCCTGGCGGTGTGGAAGATCCGCTGCGCCTGAAGAAGAACCGCATGAAGCTGCTCAGTGCGGCTGATAAGCGCGGTGTGGTTGAAAATATTGAAAAAATCCATGATTACAGTGATGTAAACATGAATGCCCGCGACTAATTGATACTATCGCTGGCACAATGAAACCGTAGGAAAAAACCACCGGTCCTTTTGCGGGCCGGTGGTTTTGCCCATATCGAACAGGGGGACAGGGCATGGATGTGACAATGAAAGAATCGTTTTGTGGCGATTTACACGTGCACTCGCGCTATTCCGATGGTTCCCTGTTTGTAAGGGAACTGGTACCTATGGCCTCTAAAGCCGGACTTTCTGTCATGGCACTGACAGACCATGATACGATGGCTGGATGGGAAGAGGCTATCGCGTTGGGGAAAACATACCGGGTGTCTGTTATCCCCGGGGTAGAATTTTCTACGCGGGACCCGGCCACAGGGCGCAAAGCTCATTTGCTGGTCTATGGACCCAAAAAGCCGGACGTATTGCAGCCGTTGTGTGACAGAATGGCACAGGAGCGGCAAAAAAATGCCGAGCAGATGATCGAGAAAATTTCGCATCGCTACCCGATTGATCGGGATCTGGTCTTGCGTTGTGCACAGGGATGTGTTACGCTATTTAAACAGCATATTATGCTCGCTTTACGCGAAGCCGGCGTCGTAGACCGCTTGTATGGTCCCTTGTTCCGAGAATTGTTTGGACGGGGTGGTTGTGCCTATGTGCCAACACAGTATCCTAGTGTGCATGAAGTGGCTCGTGTGGCCCGGGCATCCGGGGGCGTTGTGGTGTTGGCACATCCCGGGGAATATAAAAGCCTTGCACTCTTACGCCAAATGGCTCAAAATGGGGAAGTGGATGGGGCCGAGTATTGGCATCCCCGCAATACGCCGGAAGACAAAGAAGAAATAGCGGCCATAGCGGCAGAGTTTTCGCTACTTTTGACCGGTGGAACGGATTTTCACGGTTCTCATAGTGAGCCGCCGCACCCGTTGGGGACGTTTCAAACCCCGCGGGAAACGTGTTATGAGCTTCTGAACCGGATCAAAGCAACAAAATAACAGAGTGGTAACC
>CAJKJS010000256.1 GCA_905200265.1 uncultured Oscillospiraceae bacterium | reverse complement strand
TATGGAACGGTCGGAACAGGCCATCACAGAAACAAGTCAAAAATACGGCCGGTACTGTCACTATATTGCATATCAGATTTTACGCAATGACGAGGATTCCGAGGAATGTGTCAATGATACCTACCTGCGGGCCTGGCACGCGATCCCGCCCAAACATCCAAACCGGTTGCAAACATTTCTTGGCAAGATTACCCGCCATTTGTCCTTAAATAAATTAGAAAAGCAATCGGCCCAAAAACGAGGAGGCGGGCAAAAGGAAGCCATCCTCCATGAACTCACCCAGTGCCTTCCGGCACAAGAGGACACCGCATGCGCGGTGGACAGTATGGTGATTCGGAAAGTTCTCAACCGCTTTTTGGAGGGGTTGCCCGATGAAACACGGAAACTGTTTGTTCGCCGTTACTGGTACATGAGCCCAATTAGGGAAATAGCAAAGGACTATGGCCTTTCCGAAAGCAAAGTGACGGTTACCCTTTTCCGTACACGAGAAAAACTCAAAACGGCCTTTGAGAAAGAAGGGATCATCCTATGAAAAGCCAACGCCTTTTGGAACTGCTGGGGGAGATCGGCGACCAGTATATTTTGGAGGCGGCTCCGTCCGGGAAAAAGCGCCGCAGCCATACGGTTTTAGGTAAATGGGGGGCTATCGCAGCTTGTGCTCTCGTGCTGCTGGCAGCCTGCTTTGGTTCATGGGCCCTGGAAACCGAAGCCAAAGAATACCAGGCGGCCGTTCAATTTTTTAAGGACTATGGCATGTCCACGGATGGGCTTTCCCGTGCGGATATCATTGCAGTCTATCGGGATATTACGACAGAATCCTTTACATTTTCCAAAACGGCAGAAGTGATAAAGAACAGTCTTTCCGCCAATTTTATCAGTGGGTACGAGATCGAACAGGATCAGCCGACGCCAGAAGAAACTGAAACTCTATGGAATTATTGGAACCATGTGAGTCAGTCGAATGGCCTGGCTGGGAGCAATCAGGAGGGCGTTTATTATACGTATTCCTCCACCTATAAAATGGTGGACAGCCTTGGTTATGAAATCCACGATACAAGCTATCTGGAAAAGTATGACGGCGACACCCTTTTGTGGCGTGTAGAGGTAACGGACTTTCGGATAGACGGATATTGTACCGTTTCCGATGGTGTGATTGTTTTTGGACAAGATGATGTAAGCGCAGGTTGGCAGAATGCCTGTGCCTGGCTGATGAAAATTGATACGGACGGCCATCCCATCTGGCAGCAGAGGCTCCATCATGGATTTGGTGGGGAATATGTGGCGGATATCGTCGAGAATGAAGACGGCAGTTATGCAGTATTCAGCCGCGGTGATCTTGCCTATTTCTGCCTGAGCCAGTATGCCGCAGACGGTACGTTATTGCATGTTTCCAAAACCGAAATTGGCAACTGCGGCATTTGGCAAGCTGCCAGGATCGGGGAAGGATACATTGTGCAATTGGGCAGCCCCCTATCTCTGGAATCCATGCGCCTTGTGAAAGTTGATTACGGCGGTACCATAACAGAAGCCTTTTCGTACAGCAGCGAGGATGCCTATTACACCATCACCGATATGATCGAGTTTCGTGGAAAAATCTATTTATCTGCTTATGCAGTTCCCAAAGGGGAGGAAGATGAAAAGGGTGCGGGGAATCGATACGAGATCGATGACATTCTGCAGTACCTGTATGAGAATGATATCTATGAAATTTCCAGTGAAGAATTGACGCCGTTGGTACGGGAGAATTATACGGCCCTATTGCTGGAGTGTGATCCGGTGACCGGTACGCCGCAGACGTTTTATTCGGTGAAAGGCTCTTTGGGTGGTACCCTTCGGGTAAACAATACGGGGATGCTATTGTGGGATGTGGAAAGTATCACTTCGACCTATTATTCACCTGCCACCAGTGCCTTCACCATTGGCGGTACCAGTACCGTTTTCCGGTATACGTTCGATGAGCATGGACAGCTGCTTGACCAGGAGAAAACCGGGGATGTGGTGGATTATCGAAGGTAACAGCGGTGGGAAGTGGTTAGCCGGAACAAGAGGATTCTCCCCGTAAAGCATGAAAACAAAAATCCCGTCTGTTTTTATTAAAAAACAGACGGGATTTTTACGCTTATGGGTACGCGTTATTTAGATTGCAATTACGACTTTTCGATCAGTTCGATCAGGATTTTTTCGGCTGTGGGGGCATCAGCGCGGCCGCGCGTGGCCTTCATCACATACCCCAGCAGCGACTTTGCAGCATTTACCTTGCCTTTTTTGTAATCCTCTCCGGCTTTCGGGTTTTTCGCCAGGGATTCGGCACACAACCGGCGCAGGGTTTCTTCATCCACACTGCCCATATCATCTTCGCTGATGAGTTTGCTGCACGGTTTGCCGGTATCCAGCATTTTTTCCAGCGTGCTCTTCATCAGGTTGTTTTTAATTTTGCCCGCTTCCAGTAGTTTGAGAAGGTCCGTAAGGTACTGCGGCGGAATCGGAATCATGGCTTGTTCCTTATCTTCTTCGGTAACCAGGCGGCGGAAGATCTGACCCAGCATGCAGTTGGCAGCCGTTTTCGGATTTTTCAGCCCCTTAGCCGCTTCGTCAAAGTAATCGGCAATGCGGCGGTGACGGCTGAGCAGCGCTGCATCGGCGGCCGGCAGGCCCATGTCGTCCATATACCGTTTTTTCCGGTCATCGGGCAGTTCGGGCAGAGCCTCACGCAGTTCTTCTACGAGTTCCGGGCTTACGGCGATGGTCACCAGGTCCGGTTCGCGGAAGTAGCGGTAATCGTGGGCATCTTCCTTGCTGCGCATGGGTTCGGTGCGGTCTTCGTCCACCAGGTACCGCAGCGTATCCTGCACCACTTTTTCGCCGCTATCGAGAATATCGGTCTGGCGCTCAATTTCGTAGCGCATGGCCTTTTCCATATAGGTAAAGGAGTTCATATTCTTAATTTCCGTGCGGGTGCCGAATGTATCGCTGCCCACCGGGCGCAGAGAGATGTTCACGTCACTGCGCATGGAGCCTTCCTGCATTTTGCAGTCGGAAACCCCGATGCACCGCATGATGAGCTGCAATTTTTCCATATATTCCCGGGCTTCTTCTACGCTGCGAATATCAGGTTCCGATACGATTTCAATCAGCGGCACGCCCCCACGGTTGTAGTCCACATAGGTGTTGCCCCGTTCGTGGATCAGCTTGCCCGCATCTTCTTCAATATGGATACGGGTGATGCGAATGCGCCGCCCGCTGTCCAGCTCCACAT
>CAJKJS010000255.1 GCA_905200265.1 uncultured Oscillospiraceae bacterium | reverse complement strand
ACGGTCAGAGTATCGCCGTCCAGTTCCAGATGGATATCATCCTTCTTAAAGCCGGGCAGGTCGGTGCTCAGTTCATAGGCATTGCCCTTATCCTGAATATCCGTCTTAAAAGCGGACAATTCGCGGCTTCCAAAGAAAGAGCGTTCCATTTCTTCCAGTTCGCGGAAGGGATTGTAACCAAGGCTATTCTGACGGTGTTCAAAAGGCATAAGACCAAACATAAATCATTCCTCCAATAGTAAATGTACTTTGTTTATTTGTTCGATAGAATCGGTATACTCGATTAGGCTTCGTTTTTGGTTTCTACCGGAACGGTCGGGACCGGAACTTCGGTCTTACCGTCCGTTAAAGCAATGCGGCGACTCTCCGGTTTTTGCACCTTCTTTTTGGGCAGGTCCACCGTGAGCACCCCGTTTTCGTACGACGCCGTAATATCGGCTGTTTCCACACCCGAAACATCCACACAGCGGTGGTACCGGCCAAAACTGCGCTCGCAGCGCACATATCCCTGTTTTTTCTCTTCATCCTCCCAATCGCTATGACGTTTGGCTTCGATGGTCAGCCAATCATTCTGCAAATCCAGGTGGATATCTTCTTTTTTGAAACCAGGCAAATCGGCTTTTAATTCCCACCCGGTTTCCTTTTCACGGATGTCCAGGCTGAAATCCCCGGGATGGTCCATTCCCTGGCGGTCGAATAGTGGCTGCCAAATACGCATGTTTTCAAAGGGCATCAAGATCTTCATATGGCATTCCTCCATTCCTTATTCACAAAGCTATGACCTTGCTCTTTTATCGACCTGAAACTCTTGATTCCACCGGGCCCTTTCTGGCTCCGGCCGGTTTCTTTGTTCCTGTCTTTCTTTTGTTTACAAGTTTATTATAGAGGCCGATTGTGAATAAAGTGTTACCATAAAATGAAATTTTAGCACTCTTTATTTTCGAGTGCTAATTTTGTCTCTCGCCATTGTCTCGTTGCATTCAAGCACACTTTATGCTATGATAACTGCATAAAGTAGTCAGTACAACTTTACGTTGTAGGGGCTTTTATTCCACCGCTCACTTTATCGTATGAAAGGAAGACGATTATGGCGCAAACGATCACCCTTAACGAAAATGGCCTTTATCTGGTTTTTTCCGTCACGGAACAAAATCAGGTAAAGCTCCTGCATTTTTCCTCCCTTCCCTTTGACCCGTCCACCCTGCATTCCATGGCAGGCACGGATTTTTTCCGCCCTGTGGAAGTCATGGTTACCGGGGAAGATACTCCCGGCGAACACCAGGGCGCCCAAATGACCCTCACCCAACCTGGCGCCCGGCTGCTGTACGACCATCACACGGATGAACGCAACCGTTATGGCCGGCTTTTCACTTTGCATTTATATGATGCCATCACCAATCTGCAAGTGAAGTGCCATTACCAGTTCTTCGACGGCATGGCGATTGTCCGCTGCTGGACCGAACTGGAAAATAAAGGCGACCGGTCTCTGGGCCTGGAGTATGTCACATCTTTTGCTTTGACCGGTATTGAAAAAGAAGGGCTTTCCGACCAAGACGACAAAATGGAACTGTGGGTTCCCCACAACAGCTGGATGCGGGAAGTGCAGTGGCAGCGCTATACATTCCCCCAGTTGGGCATGGCCCGCAACAGTGCAGCTTTCCGCCAGCATTCGTCCAAGGTTATCCGCTTTGAAAACACGGGCAACTGGTCTGCCAAAGAATACCTGCCCATGGGATACCTGCAAAACCGCGAAACCGGCACCAACCTGTTCTGGCAGATTGAACATAACGGTTCCTGGCACTGGGAAATCGGCGATACCGTGGGCAACTGCTATTTGCAGCTTTCCGGTCCCACGGAAAAATACAACCAGTGGTGGAAAAATCTGCAACCCGGCGAGAGCTTTTGCAGTGTACCGGTCAGCGTTGGCGCTGTACAGGGAGATTTTGACGCGGCTATGGGTGAGTTGACCCGTTACCGCCGTACCATCCGCCGGAAGAATGACGACAACGAAAAACTGGCCGTTATCTTTAATGATTACATGAACTGCCTGTGGGGCGACCCCACCACCGAAAAAGAACTGCCTCTGATTGAAGCGGCGCAGAAGGCCGGCTGCGAATACTATGTGGTGGACTGCGGCTGGTACTCCAAAGGCAACTGGTGGGATAATGTCGGCGAATGGAAAGAAAGCCGGGAACGTTTCCCCGGCGGCCTGAAAGAAGTCATGGACGCCGTAAGAGCCAAGGGCATGATTCCCGGCGTGTGGCTGGAATTGGAAGTCATGGGCGTCAACTGCCCCTTAGGCCCCCAGTGCGAAGACGATTGGTTCTTCATGCGCCACGGCAAACGGGTTTGTGACCGCAGCCGCTGGCAGCTGGACTTCCGCAATCCGAAAGTCATTGAACATGCCAATCACATTATTGACCGGCTGGTACAAGAATACCATGTGGGATATATCAAGATGGACTACAACATTGAACCCGGCATTGGGACCGACCACAACGCCGACAGTGTGGGCGACGGTATGTTAGGCCATCAGCGGGCGTACCTAAAATGGTTGGATGGCATTTTCGCCAAATACCCGGATTTGATCATTGAAAACTGCTCGTCCGGTGGTTTGCGCATGGACTATGCTATGCTCAGCCGGTACAGCATCCAGTCCACCAGTGACCAGGAAGATTACCTGCGGTATGCTACGATTGCTGCCAATGCTCCCACGGCTGTTACCCCGGAACAATCGGCTATCTGGAGCTATCCGTTGGACGGCGCCAGCCGGGAAGACGCTGTTTTCAATATGTGCAACGCCATTTTGATGCGTGTGCACCAGAGCGGTCACCTGGCGAAGATTCCGCAGGAGCAATTCGATCGCGTGAAAGAGGCGCTGGATTACTACAAAACCATCCGCCACGACCTGAAAGAAGCTCTGCCTTTCTGGCCCCTGGGTCTTTCTCATTTTTCCGACACCTGGATCAGCCTGGGGCTGAAAACGGAAAAGAAAACCTACGTGGCCGTGTGGCGCCGTCATGCTGCCACCTCTACGGTTCAGCTGCCCATCCCGCACCTGAAAGGGCACGAAAACGTGAAAGTGACCTGTGCCTATCCGGCGAACGATCCTGACACGGCTTTTGCCTGGCACGCGGCAAATGGCACGTTAACGGCTACGCTTCCGTGTGAAATTTCCGCCCGTATTTTTGAACTGACAGAAGAATAATACTCTCTCATGCACACCGGCCGAAGTCCTTTGAAACGACTTCGGCCGGCT
>CAJKJS010000254.1 GCA_905200265.1 uncultured Oscillospiraceae bacterium | reverse complement strand
AGGAATGTAATTGCGCTTTCATGCCCTTGCTGTGTCAGCCGGTTTTCCGCGTTCCGCCATGTGTGGTGGTCCATGGCGAACGAATACGATCTAATGCCCCAAAAATCTATCGAAGACTGGGAATGCCTTGCGATGCACCTGTGCCGGTGGGACCCGTACGGTCATCTGCGCTCCATTCACAACTGCCTGCGGTTTTATGACCACAGCCGCCCCTGGATTACCCATTGCAGCATTCAGCGGTTGGATCTGTATAAATCAGGCGAAATGACCAGCGAGTGGCGGGCGCGCTACCAAAAGCCCGTGGTTCTGGATGAAATTGCCTATGAAGGCAATATTCAGCACGGATGGGGCAACATCAGCGGCGAAGAACTGACCCGCCGCTTTTGGGAAACCGCCTGCCGCGGCGGATACGCTGGGCATGGGGAGACGTTCCTATCCCCCGACAGCATGTTGTGGTGGTCCCATGGCGGCACGCTTCATGGCGACAGCCCGAAGAGGCTGGCCTTCTTGCACCGCATTTTGTGCGAAACCCCGGGGCTGGGTCTGAAACCCTATCCCCTTTCGTGGGACGATGTGTGCGCTGTACCGGAAAACTCCCTGATTCCTCCCGGACAAACGCAGGATTACTACCTGATTTACTACAGCTTCATGCGTCCGTCCTTCCGAGATTTCCATTTTGACGACGATTCCGTATTTGATGTGCGGGTCATTGACACCTGGAACATGACAGTAGAAGAAAAGGGAACCATGAGCGGAGCGTTTCGCGTCACTCTGCCTGCTAAACCCTACATAGCCATTCAGCTGCGCCGGGTGGACAAAAAGTAAAAGAAAGCCGCCCGCCATATTTTGGCGGACGGCTTTTTAAACTATGCTTTTTATAGTGTACTGGCTTTTGCCATATGGTAGAGCATGCCCTCTTTTAACGGAGTACTGTCTCCACCCAGCGCATCAATGATGGCATAGGCAAACGGCAGTGTGGTGGCCGGACCGCGACTGGTAATCAAATTCCCATCGATGACCACAATCTCTTCGCGGTAGTTGCTGTCTACAAACAGGGCACGGTACTTATCGCCAGGGTATGATGTGAGCGTGCGGCCTTTGGTGATGCCGGCTTTTTGCAGTACCATGGGCGCGGCGCAAATGGCGCCAATCCACTTGTTTTCGCTATCAAACCGGCGCACCCAATCGGTAACTCGTTCGTCATCCCGCAGATTGGTGGCCCCCGGCAGCCCGCCGGGCAGAATCATCATATCAAAGTCGTTGAGGGACTCATCTAGCTGCCGGTCTACCCGGGCGGTAATCCCATGAGAGCCGGTCACCCAATCTTCGCCGGTGGTGCTAACCAATTCGGCCTGTAGTCCGCCGCGGCGCAGGGTGTCGAGCAGGAACAGGGATTCCCCTTCTTCATATCCGGTTGCCAGTAAAACGGCCACTTTTTTTGCCATTAGAAAAACGCCTCCCAAATGTATGTTGTTATTTTTTCGGTACATTTATCCTACCACACGGCGTTAGCGTTCGCTCGTTTTTTCCAAATTCGGGAAATGTTCCGGTGCGCCATACAGGTGGGCGTACTCCTGGGCAATGACCCCGGCTACCGATAATAGCTGCCACGGATGGTGCAGCGCCTGGCGGGAGGAAGCAAAGGGCACATATAAATCCGCCTCTGGGCACGGCAGATCTTTTTTAGGATGAGGCGTACCGGCGATCATAGCGACAAACGGCCGCTTGTCCCGAGGTGGCAGCGGAGGAAAATACGAAAAATAGGAACCAGTATAGCTGAACACCACCAGTAAGCTGTCGCTTGGACAGGTATTCAGGTATTCCTGCTGCTGCTGAAACGAAATGTGGGAATACACCGGGCGCCCCAGCATCCACAGATCGCTTTGCAAACACAAAGCGGCCGCTTGGGCTTTGAGCAGCGCAAATACCGCTACCTTCGGTGTGTCGTGGAGCTTTTTGCACAGCGCCATCACTTTCCTTTCTTCCAGCGATAAAGCCGCCTGGTGTATAGCTCGGGCCTGGCTTATGGCAAAATCCGCCGTACGGCCGGTAAAATCCGATTTATGGGACGCCACGGCAAACCGGTCCAGCCCGGGCGCTGTGGGCTCATGCAGTTCAGAAAAATCCTGCAACCCAATTTCCCGGCAGAATCGCGACACGGAACTGACCGAAACGTGGCAGGCCGCGGCTAACTGCTGAATTTTCATATGGGGCAGCTCTTTCCGGTGCGTTAGCATATAGGCCGCAATGACACTGTTGGTGGAATGATTCTTTTCGCTAGCCATGGCGCTGAGCAGCGCCACAGGGATTTTGCCATATAGCATGTGGGTTCGCCTCCCTTTCCCCCTTATTATACCAAAAAAGAACCATCGTGCCTAAAAAAGATCCTGGTTATTGCGCGCCGTTGCGTCCGGCGGGCCCCGGCAGGGAGCGGCTACGAGCGGGTGAGCCGGTATCGAAAAAATGCATGTTTTTTCGAAAAATCCGCCTAAAAACCGCCAAAAGGCATTTTGACCGGT
Source organism: uncultured Oscillospiraceae bacterium (assembly GCA_905200265.1). GTDB lineage: Bacteria > Bacillota > Clostridia > Oscillospirales > Acutalibacteraceae > Heritagella. The sequence goes on along the minus strand of CAJKJS010000254.1, from coordinate 748 downwards.
CGGCCATCTTTTTGGTATACTCTGGCTGTTCGATCATCCCGCGGGGAATCCTCTCTGGCGCCGGTCCCCGCCCGACATGAAAAAAGAGAAAAGGAGCCCTTCATCATGAAAAAAACTATTAAACTCAAACCCCGTACATTTTTGATGATTCTCGCGGCTATTGCCGTACTGATCACCGGCTTTTCATCCTTTACGGTGGTGCCCGCCGGGCACACCGGGGTGGTATCCCGCTTTGGGGCTGTACAGGAAGGCATTTTGACAGAAGGCCTACATCTAAAGAGTCCGTTTGTCGAATCGGTGACCACCATTGACAACCGGGTCAATGTGGTGGAAACATCGTTCACCGCGGCTTCCAAAGACCTGCAAACCGTGACGGGAGCGGTATCGGTCAACTACCGCATTTCGCCGGACAGCAGTGCCAAGGTATACCGAAACTTTGGCCTGTCGGTGGAAAGCACCCTGGTGGTACCCGCCGTACCGGAATGCATTAAAGCTGTAACGGCGCGGTATTCCGCGGAAGAACTCATTACCATGCGGCAAACCGTCAGCGACGAAATTAAAGAATCCATCGATGAAAAGATTCGCCCCTACGGGTTGTATGTGGAAGTATTCAACATCACCGATTTCAGCTTTTCGGAAGAATTTAACGCCGCGATTGAAGCCAAACAAACAGCCCAGCAAAACGCACTAAAAGCGGAACAGGATTTGCAGCGGGTAAAGATTGAAGCCGAACAGGAAATTGAACAGG
>CAJKJS010000253.1 GCA_905200265.1 uncultured Oscillospiraceae bacterium | reverse complement strand
CGGACCGGTACGGAAAAATCCTTTTTCCAGGCAGCTCATTTCCTCGTTGTGGAAACGGGGCCGGTCGGTTAAATATTTCGGTGGCGCCACCGATATGCCATTTTGCGCGGCCATACGCCGCAGTACACCGGCCGTATGGCATGCCGGTGCAAACAAGGTGTCATCACCGGGCGCGAGCCCCAGACGGTCCGTACAAAGGGTCACAATCATATCCTGGCAGCGCCGCAGCAAAAGTTCCAATATTTTATTTTCCGGCTGGGTAAACCCGTGGAACGAATCCACAATGATAACCGCATCACGAAACATGTCGGGATGTGCCGCTAATTGTTCGGCCAAACGTTCCAAATCATCCTGGGGATCCAAATAACTTTGCTGTACGTATGTATCGAACGCTTCCAGCACCAGGGCGATTTCTTTTCCTTTTTCCTGCAAAGAGGAAAGCGCACTGGACCGGGCTGCTGCCGAGAGATCATTCGGGCGCACGGCGCAGCTTTTCATTTCCCGGGAAACATCCAGCAGCTGCTGGACCAGCTCGCCACTAGAGGATTTCCCCTGCAAAAGTGTGAGCTGGTCTTTCACATCATCCAGTGCCAGGTTCATCAAAATATACCGGCCGGTATCGTCCAGACGCTGCCCTTTGGACTTGCCCACCTGCCGGGCAATTCGGTCAGGCAATCGGGCAAAACTGGTAATAGCCAGCTGAGCAAAAAAACTTTCGCCGTATGTTTCCAGTACCGTTTTTTCTGTTTCAAAGGAATACTGTTCGGGCACAATCAGTAAAACTTCTTTGCCCGCTTTGGCGGCATCTACCAGCATGGAACGGGCCATATGGGTCTTTCCGCTGCCAGCAGGTCCCAGAATAAAATGCAACATTGGGTCTTCTTCTCCTTTCTTACACTTGTTATCAGGAACCACCAAACGTTCCCCCCAGCCATTGGGCTGTTTCTTGCGCCCATTCCCATACACGGAACCGGTAATCGGTCGGGGATGTACGAATCAGTTCGGTTTCCGCTTCCGTAAAATTTTGTTCCGGCGTTTCACTCACAGCCGGAAGGCAAAGAGACGGAAACATCACGCACCACCAGTTGTGCCCCTGTCCCTCTCCTAATCGAATGGTCAGCGAACGATACGTACCGGCCGGCAGAGTAAATACCTGTCCATCCGAGTCGGTATAGGTACGGGTGGGAAAATATTCGGTACAAAATTCAGCCTGTACCGTTTGTTCACTCCCCTGTTCCTTTAACTCATCTCTAGCCACTTCCAGAATTTGCGGCATGGCCTCGCTTAATACTTGTTCGGCTTCCTGGGGATTATGAAGGTCACGGAGCAGCGGCGCAGTTTCCTCCAAAATACGATCACGCACCTGCAGTTTTATCTGCTGGTCGCTATCCTCATCGGAATTTGCCAGAATATGAAGCCGCAGCACCCGGCTACCCAGTTCTTCACTTTCGGCGGCAAAAAAAGAAAACTGCCCGCAAATAATAAGAAGAAGCGCCAGAATCAGGGCCCGGGCCCCTCTCTTTTTATTCCATAAAGGAAGATTTGTCATAAAAACATCCTCTCTGTCATTTGGTACAGAGAGGATGTTCCTATAGGGCGCATTTTATACAGGCCCTAAAAAAGAATCTGCCACCGGCCGGCAAACAAAGCACCGTCCATAAGGGCGCAGGTTCTTCCGAGCCGCAAAAGCGGTATCTAAGGTAGAGAAAACCCCAAATACGACCGAGCCGCTTCCCGTCATACAGGCTCCAGCTGCACCACTCTGCTTCATGGCAGCCACAATGCATGCAATCCGTTCATCCTGCAACACCGTTTCAAAGCGGTTGCCCACATGGGCCGCTATATCCAGCAAATCTCCCTTTCTCACAGCCCGTTCCACAGAGGGCGTAAATAAGGCAGGCGGAATAGGAGCTGCATCACTTTTTGCAAAAGCCTGCGGGGTAGAAATGCCAAACGGTGGTTTACACAAAACAAAGATTCCTTCCGTTAAAGTGGGAAGCGGGGTCAGAATCTCCCCCACACCCTCTGCTTTTTGCGTGCCGCCTCGCACACAAAACGGCACATCAGCCCCCAAGGTTAGCCCAATCCGGCACAGTTCTTTTTCTGTTAACGGATATGCAAACAGACGGTTCATCAGACGCAGCACAGCGGCCGCATCACTGCTGCCACCACCCATACCGGCCTGGGAAGGAATCTGCTTTTGCAGATGAAGGGTAATCCCTCGTTTTGTTTCCCCAATCGCTTTCAAATAGGCACGGGCTGCCTTTACACACAGATTATCGTCGCCAACCGGCAGAGGATTTCCTTCCATCGTAAGTATTACACGGCCATCCTTCGTCAGAGAGGCAAATAACGTATCGTGTAAGGAAACCGATTGCATCACCATTTGCAAAAGATGATACCCGTTTTCCTGTTTGCCCACAATATCCAGCGATAAATTTAGTTTACCAAAGGCGTATTCAAAGGTATCCCACATAGCCATCCTCCCCATGACTCGTTAAAGCCGAAACAGCGAAAAACGACGGATATCAATCACGTGTTGCGGACACATTTCATGACAGCAAAAACAGTGAATACAGTTTTTATACTGAATCTGTGCTTTGCCGTCGTGCAAACGAATGGTGTGTTGCGGGCAGCTTTCGGCACATTTTCCGCACCCCACACACTTTTTCGTTTGAATCTTCGGGTAAGGAGTTGTGATCTTTTTGGCAAGTGGCTGCAAAAAATGCGGTAAGGTATCGAGAAAATCACTGGACTTTGATTCTGGCATTCGAAAATCGTCCACTTTGAGAGAAGCAAACGAATCCCCCAGAACCGGAATGTTCGAAAGCCCCTCTGGGCAAAGGCCCCGCCGTATCGCTTCCTGTAGAAGAGGCACTTCTCCCTGTTTCATTCCCGCGAGTTCACAACAGACCGTATCGATGGCATAGGGGGTTTCACTGGCTGCGAGCACATGCATAGCTTTGGGATTCCCTCCCGTAGGGCCGTTCCCTTCCATGGCAATAATACCATCCATCACACAAATACCCGGTTTAACCCGTTCACACAAATCCACCAGCATGGCAGCAAATGCTTCTTTTTCCGGAAAACGGCAGTGCAGTTCCGGTTTCATTAGTCCCGGCACGACTCCAAACAGGTTTTTGCTGCACCCGCTGAACATCATCATACAGTGAGATTTGAGTTTCGCAATATCCACCACCAAATCCGCCTGCAAAATGGGAGTTACAATGTCAAAAAGCCGGCACCGTTCCCCCTGGGGGCAGGAAACCT
>CAJKJS010000252.1 GCA_905200265.1 uncultured Oscillospiraceae bacterium | reverse complement strand
AAAGATATGTTTCACAAAACTTCAAAAATCCCGCTATAAGGAGATTGATGACAATGACCGGTTCCGTTGCGAACAAGGAAGCCCTTTTGCAGAAAAAGCAGGAATTGCAGCGCGCATACGAAGCGTTTAAGGCCCAGGGCCTTTCCCTGAATATGGCTCGCGGCAAGCCCAGTGTTGAGCAGATCCGCCTTTCTGATGCCATGCAGAACATGACGTTTACGGAAGAGGATTATATTGTAGACGGCAACGATATTCGCAGCTATGGCATGCTGGAAGGATTGCCCCAGGCTCGGAAACTGTTCGGGGAACTGCTGGATGTACCGGCGGAAAACGTACTGATTGGTACCAACAGCAGCCTGAATTTGATGTTTGACGCTGTGGCCATGGGGTATACGAAAGGATTTTCCGGCTGTGAACCCTGGTGCCGTCAGGAAAATGTCACGTTCCTGTGCCCGGTGCCCGGCTATGACCGGCATTTTGCCATTGCGGAATACTTTGGCCTGAACATGGTAACGGTGCCCATGACGGAAAACGGTCCCGACATGGATAAGGTGGAAGAACTGGTGAAAGACCCCTGCGTCAAGGGGATCTGGTGCGTGCCGAAGTATTCGAATCCCGACGGTACCACATATAGCGATGAAACCGTGCGCCGTATGGCGGCCCTCTCGCCGGCGGCAAAGGATTTTCGCATTTACTGGGATAATGCCTATGCGATGCATGACCTGTATGAAGAAACCACGCCGCTTTTAAATCTGTATGAAGAATGTCAAAAAGCCGGTCATCCGGAAATGCCGCTGATCTTTTCTTCGTTTGCCAAAGTGGTATATCCCAGCAGCAGCATTTCGGCAGTGGCAGCCGGACCGCAGACGTTTAAAGCCATGCTGGATACGGCATCCTACCAGATGATTGGCCGGGACAAGGTTAACCAGTTGCGCTGCGTACGCTTTTTTGGCGATGCCGATGGGGTTAAAGCCCATATGAAAAAACATGCCGCTTTGCTGCGCCCGAAATTTGAAGCCATCTTGGCTATTTTGGACGAGGAACTGAGTGGGAAAAACGTGGCTCGCTGGAGCCGTCCCCGCGGTGGCTATTTTATCAGTGTGGATGTTATGCCCGGCTGCGCCAAACGGGTGGTTGAACTGTGCCGCCAGGGTGGTGTAACGCTGACGGGGGCCGGGGCCACGTTCCCGTACCACAAAGACCCCGCCGACAGCAACATCCGTATTGCGCCGTCGCTGCCGCCGGTGGAAGAACTGGTTAAAGCCATGGAACTGTTCTGCATTTGTGTGCAGCTGGCAGCCGTGGAAAAAGAGCTTTCGGAGTAACCGTCCCTTCCTATTATAAATATGTAAGGCAATGCATAAAAAAACAGCCCGTCACGGCCATCAGGCCGCCGGGCTGTTTTTGCTTTTTAGGGGAACTTATCCGCGCAGCTTTACATCCAGCACGGTGTCGATCGGATCAGGCAGACAGGGATCGGGTCCCAGAGTTACGTAGGGGAGGGTTTCGTAGTTATCCGTAATCCAGTCATGAACAATGGGCAGCTCGCTGCCATCACGCAGCAGGCGTACCGATTCAATCCGTTCGACCGGCAGCCCGGTGAGCGGAATGTATCCCACCATGGGTTCCATGACGTGGTAATACAGATGATCGCCTTTTTGCGTAATGCGGCCGTACTCCGGTTTTTCGATAGAAGCGGGCCCACAGCCATAAATGCTTTCGCTGTTGCGGTACATCCACTTGCCAATCTTTTGCAAAATCTCCAAAGATTCATCGGGAATGTTGCCTTTCGCGTCAGGACCTACATTCAAGAGCAGGTTACCGCCTTTGCTGACGCATTCCACCAGCTTTTTAATCATCATATCGGCGGGTTTAAAATAATGGTCCTTGCTGCAATACCCCCAGTTGTTGTTCATGGTCATGCAGGTTTCCCAAATAACCGGATCGCCGTGTACATCGCGGATTCCCTGAGGCGGTACAATCTGTTCCGGGCATACAAAGTCCCCGGTGTAATCGGTGGTGTTGCCGGTAATCAGGGAACCATAGGCGCCACCGGCCGCTTCCAGACGGCTGTCGATAATCATATGGGGCTGCAATTCGCGGATCATATGTACAAGGCGGCTTGCTTCCCATTTTTCGCCTTTCATGTCATCGTACGAAAAATCGAACCACATCAGGTCAATATGGCCGTAGTTGGTGCACAGTTCCCGTACCTGGCCATGGAAGTATTCAATATAGCGGGAAAAGTCTTCCTGTTCAGCGTGGTGGCGGAACGCTTCATTCCGGCGCATGGGGTGGTGCCGGTCGCCAAAATGGGGGTAATCCGGGTGGTGCCAGTCGAGCAGGGAATAGTAAAGCCCAACTTTCAGGCCTTCGGCCCGGAACGCTTCCACGAATTCCCGCACCAGATCCCGGCCGGCGGGGGTGTTGGTGGCTTTGTAATCCGTCAGGGCGCTATCGAACAGACAGAACCCGTCGTGATGTTTCGCTGTGAGCACAGCGTACTTCATGCCGGCTTCTTTGGCAGCCCGGGCCCATTTTTTCGGATCATAATCCACTGGGTTAAATTCATGGAAAAACGGTTCGTATTCTTCCACCGGCATTTCCTCCTGGCTGCGTACCCATTCGCCGCGGGCGGGAATGGCATACAGCCCCCAATGAATAAACATACCAAAGCGGTCGTGCACATACCAGCGGGTGCGCTGGTAGTGAGCCTGATGATCAAACATAGAAAATAGCCTCCTTTATATGACAATCGATTTGCTATGTTTATCATGACACAGCTGCCCGTGAAATGCAAGAAAAAACCGGATTGAAAAAACGCAAAAGAAAAAAGAAAAATAGCTTGACATGGAAAAACAAATCAGGTATAATATCACTTGTCGCGAAACGGAAGCTTCGTTCTCACACACGAAGGTGCTGGCTGGTTCTCTTTGAAGAAAAGCACTTTTGCGGCACACTCCATGGAGGGGTGTCCGAGTGGTTTATGGAGCTAGTCTTGAAAACTAGTGATCTCGCAAGGGACCAAGGGTTCGAATCCCTTCCCCTCCGCCAATTTGATTTTCAAGCAGGTTTCACGCCTTGCTTTTCCATTTTCATATTTTTTGTTACTTTACACGTGGAGAAATACCCAAGTGGTGAAGGGGCTCCCCTGCTAAGGGAGTAGGTCGGGTAACCGGCGCGAGGGTTCAAATCCCTCCTTCTCCGCCACAAGGCTGAGCTTGGACGCATATCGCGTTCCGGGTTCGGCTTTTTTCTTTTGTCTTACCACTT
>CAJKJS010000251.1 GCA_905200265.1 uncultured Oscillospiraceae bacterium | reverse complement strand
ACCCCATGCGCCCCTTGTTCCAGTTGGAAGAAAGATTGCGGCTTTGTGCGGATTTTGTGCCGGAACATGCACGGCTGGCCGATATCGGTACCGATCACGCATATTTGCCGGTATGGCTGTGCCGCAGTGGCAAAATTCAAAAGGCAATAGCAGCTGATATTGGGGAAGGCCCTCTACAGAGTGCCCGGGAAACGATTGCCCGCTATCAGGTGGCAAACCAGGTGGAAACCAGATTGTCGGATGGACTAAACGCCTTTACCGCCGGAGAAGTGAACGCTATTGTCGTGGCCGGTATGGGTGGGGAGCTAATCGCCCGTATTCTGGGGGATTGTGACTGGCTTCAAAATCCGGGTATCACGCTCATTTTGCAGCCCATGACGGCGGTGCGTGTGTTGCGGCTATTTTTGTGGAGCCGGGGCTTTTCTTTGGAAGAGGAAGCTTGCTGCCAGGAAGGAAAGCATGTTTACACCGTTATGAAAGTCCGCTATACAGGTGCTCCGGGCCCTAGCGATCCTCAGACGGCCTGTTTTGTGGGGGCTATCCGGGGAGAAACCGAGGCCGAACACGCCTTTTTGCAGAAAGAGTATGGGAGGGCCCAGAAAGAAAAAATGGGGGCCATGCATCGCGGAGACAGGGAAACCGCCGCACAATTGGAAACCGCTATGCAGGAGATAAAGCATCGCCTAGACCGGTGGAAGGAGGAATCGCATTCATGAAAGTGTGTGTAGGAGACGTATACGATTGGATTGAGAGTTTTGCACCGTTTGAGAACGCGCTGTCGTTTGATAATGTAGGGTTGCTGGTGGGGAGCCGTACACAGCAAACCGATAAAGTGATGATGGCGCTGGATATCACACCGGATGTTGTCAAAGAAGCAGCCGCATGGGGGGCCGGGCTGATTGTCAGCCACCATCCGGTGATCTTTCACCCACTCAAACAGGTAGCCGAAGAGTCGGATGTGTACCAGTTGGCCCGGCATGGGATGGCGGCGGTATGCGCCCACACCAATTTGGACTTTGCCCCTTCCTTCGGCGTCAATACCGAACTGGCACGGGCGTTAGGGCTTTCCAATACCCGGTGGGTTCTGCCATGCGAACAGGTCATGGAAGCCCTCATGGGGGAACTGCCTCGGCCGTTTTCTGCTCTGGAACTGGCGGAAAAGGTGAAAAATGATTTGCATGCGGAAAGTGTGCGCGTGGTAGATGGAGGCAAACCGATCCGCCAAGTGGCGGTGTGCAGCGGCGCAGGGGCCGATTGCTTAAACGGTGTACAGCGGTTGGGGGCCGATGCGCTGGTGACAGGGGAAAGCCGGCACCATCAACTGCTGCAAGCAAAGGACATGGGCATGACCCTGATTACAGCCGGCCATTTTGCCACGGAAACCATTGTGCTGCCGGCTTGGAAAGAGAAAATGGAACAGCGGTTCCCGGGACTCTCCGTGCGCATCGCCGAAGCCAACCAGGAACCGGAATGCCAGGTGTAAACCGCAGACAGAAAGGGAAGGAAAGAAGGGAATACGATGGCTCTTGACGGAGCGTTTTTGCACCATTTGCAAAAAGAAATTTGGGACCGGGCAAAGGACGCCCGCATTGATAAAATCTATCAGCCCAACAGGGATGAACTGGTGTTTGTGCTGCGTACCCGCAAAGAGCGGATGAATCTGCTTTTGTCGGCCCGAGCCAACAGTGCACGGGTCCATTTTACACAGGTACTTCCCGAGAATCCGGCGCAGCCGCCTATGTTTTGTATGCTGCTGCGCAAACGGTTTACCGGTGGGCGGCTGTTGCGAATTGAGCAGCCGGGACTAGAGCGGCTCCTGGTGTTTGTGTTTGATACTGTCAATGAATTGGGCGATCATGTGGAAATGCGCTTGGTTGCGGAAGTCATGGGGCGCTATAGCAATGTGATTTTAGTGGACCCGGATGGAAAAATCGTCGATTCTTTGCGCCGGGTAGACGCTGATATGAGCTCTGAACGGTGGATTTTGCCGGGTCTTGCCTATCAGCTGCCGCCTTCTCAGGATAAACTGTGCCTGCTCGATGCAGAACCGGACGCTGTTCTTACGCGCATGGAGGCGTTGCCCCGGGACTATGAACTGTCGAAAGGCCTTTTGCAGGTACTACAGGGTGTGTCGCCCATTGTGTGCCGGGAACTGGCATTCCAAGTGGGGAAGGGTGCTGCGTTAACGGCCAAAACCATGACGGACAGCCAGAAGGAAAAGTTGCTGTTTTCTTTGCATCGTCTGAAAGAGATGATCTGCGAGGGAACCGGCACGCCCTTTATGGTGATCAACTTGCAGAAAAAGCCCATGGATTTTTCCTTTTTCCATATTGGGCAGTATGGCTCTTCGGCCATCGAACGGCCTTGCGACAGCTTTTCACAGTTGCTGGATGACTTTTATACGGAACGCGATACCCAGGAGCGCATGCGGGTACGAGAGCAGGATCTGCTGCGGCTTTTGACTACGGTTAGCGAGCGCCTTTCCCGTAAAATTGCCAACCAGACAGCGGAACTTACCCAAAGTGCCAACCGGGAACAGTGGCGGATCATGGGCGATTTGCTCAGTGCTAACCAATACCAGATTCAAAAAGGAAGCAGCCAGGTGGTGCTGTCCAACTTTTACAGTGAGAACGGGGAGGAAATCGAAATTCCTCTGGACCCGGCGCTGACGCCCAACCAGAACGCCCAAAAGTACTATAAAGAGTACCGCAAAGCACGTACTGCCGAAGAAAAATTGACCGAACAGATCGCCATTGCAAAAGAAGATCTTTTGTATCTCGATTCCGTTCTGGACGAATTAAGCCGGGCGCGTACGGAAAAAGAACTGGTGGCCATCCGGCTGGAACTGATGGAGCAGGGGTACATTCGCCGCACGAAGGGGAAGAAAATCCAGCCCCAGCACAGCGAACCCCTTCGTTTTACGACAACAGATGGCAGTGTGGTGCTGGTAGGACGTAACAACCGCCAAAACGATCAGCTTACCTTAAAAACTGCCAAAAACTACGATATTTGGTTCCATGTGAAGAATATGCCGGGTTCCCACGTCATTCTGCTGACCAATGGCAAAGAGGCCAGCCCGTCGGCGATGGAAGAAGCGGCTGTTTTAGCGGCCCACTACAGCCGGGGAAAAGATTCCTCTCAGGTGCCGGTAGATTATACCTATGCAAAGCATGTAACAAAGCCCCAGGGCGCTAAACCCGGAAGAGTGATTTATGTGCAGTATAAAACACTGTATGTCGATCCCCATAAAGCAGAAGACAAATAAAAAAACGGCGAGAAGC
>CAJKJS010000250.1 GCA_905200265.1 uncultured Oscillospiraceae bacterium | reverse complement strand
TTCTTAGTATACCACACAGGCCACAAAAACGGCAACGAAAAGCCGCCCAAAAACCCTGCAAAGGTTTTGCAAAAACATGGCAAATTGAGAGAAAATTTTGAGAAAGAGGGGAATTTGCTTTTTATTAGTCCCTTCTTATGATATAATTTGTTAAAAATGAATGCATGAGGTGATGGATTTTGTTGAGTGATATCGAAATTGCACAGGCTGCCGAATTGGTGCCTATCGCAAAAATCGCAGAAGGTCTTGGCATTCAGGAAGAAGAACTGGAACTGTATGGCCGGTATAAAGCCAAACTGAACGAAAAACTGTTTGCCCGGCTGAAAAATGAAAAAGACGGCAAGCTCATCTTGGTGACGGCGATTAACCCCACCCCTGCCGGGGAAGGAAAAACGACCACCACCGCCGGATTGGGCCAGGCCATGGCCAAAATCGGCAAAAAAGCGGTGATTGCCCTGCGGGAACCGTCCTTAGGGCCGGTGTTCGGTGTGAAAGGCGGGGCCGCTGGCGGCGGGTATGCCCAGGTGCTGCCTATGGAAGACATTAACCTGCACTTTACCGGGGATATGCACGCCATTACGTCGGCGAATAACCTATTGTGTGCTATGCTGGATAACCACATGCACCAGGGCAATGCGCTGGGGATTGACCAGCGCCGCATTTTGATTAAACGGTGCATGGATATGAACGATCGGGCCCTGCGGAACATCGTTGTGGGCCTGGGCGGCAAAATTAACGGGATTCCCAGGGAAGATGGGTTCATCATTACGGTGGCCAGCGAAGTCATGGCGATTTTGTGCCTGGCAAAAGACCGGGAAGACCTGAAAAAACGGCTGGGCGATATTCTGGTGGCGTATACCTATGCCGGTGAACCGGTATATGCGCGCGACCTGGGCGCTGACGGCGCTATGGCCGCTCTGCTCAAAGACGCTATTAACCCCAACCTGGTGCAAACGCTGGAAGGTACGCCGGCTATTATGCATGGCGGCCCGTTTGCCAATATTGCCCACGGCTGCAATAGCGTGCGGGCAACAAAACTGGCGCTGAAACTGGGGGATTACTGCATTACGGAAGCCGGGTTCGGTTCCGATTTGGGCGCCGAAAAATTCCTGGATATCAAATGCCGGATGGCAGGACTTACGCCGTCGTGCATTGTCATTGTGGCTACGGCCCGGGCGCTGAAATATAACGGCGGCGTACCGAAAGCGGACACGGGCAAACCGAACCGCGAAGCGCTGGAAAAGGGCATTGTGAATTTGGGAGCTCATATCGACAACATGCGGCAGTATGGTGTGCCGGTTGTGGTGGCGATCAACAAGTTCCTGACCGATGACGAAGGCGAGCTTTCGTTTATTGAAAACTATTGCCGTGAACGGGGCGCCGATTTTGCCCTTTCTGAAGTATTCGGAAAAGGCGGCGAAGGCGGCGTGGAACTGGCCAACAAAGTGGTGGAAGCCTGCGAAAAGGAAAATTCGTTCCATTTCCTGTATGAAGATGGGCTGACGGTAGAAGAAAAAATCACCGTCATCGCGAAAAAAATCTATGGAGCCGATGGTGTGGTATTTGAACCCAAAGCCAAAAAGGCGCTGGGCGATATCAAAACGCTGGGCGGCGACAATATGCCCGTGTGCATTGCCAAAACGCAGTACTCCCTGTCGGACAAAGCGGCTCTGCTAGGCCGTCCTACAGGCTTTACCGTGACGATTCGCGATATTCGCCTGTCTAGTGGCGCCGGGTTTGTGGTAGCCTATGCCGGTGATATTATGACCATGCCCGGTTTGCCCAAGGCGCCGGCGGCCCAGAAGATTGACTGTGACGCCGATGGCGTGATTTCGGGGCTGTTCTGATTTATGAAAAAACAGGTGTATCATACGGCTAGTGCTGCCGAAACGGAAGCACTAGCCGAAAAACTGGCGCACTCGCTCACGGGCGGGGAAGTGCTGGCCTATACCGGCGGAATGGGTATGGGGAAAACAGCGTTTACCCGGGGCCTAGCCAGGGGACTTCATGTGCGCGACAGTGTATCCAGCCCGACCTTTGCGCTGGTACACGAATACCGGGGCAAGATCCCGCTGTACCACTTTGATATGTATCGGGTGGAAGGCTGGGGCGACCTGGATTCCACGGGATTTTACGATTATTTAGACGGTGGCGGAGTGCTGGCGATTGAGTGGAGCGAAAACATTGACGCGGCGCTGCCAGAGGAAACCATTCGGATTCACATCACACCGGGACAAGGAGAAACCGAACGGATTATTACCATAGAAGGGGAATCCCTTCCGGCCGGATGGGGACCGTGTGAAGAGGAGGCAAACGCGTAAATGTTACTTTTGGCACTGGATTCGACGGCGGTAGCCGCTTCGGTTTGCCTGATGGAGGACGGAGTGATTCTGGCAGAAAGCTACCAGAACACAAAACAAACCCACAGTCAGACCTTGATGCCTATGGTGCAGTTTGTGCTGCAATGTGCCCGCCGCCGGGTGGAAGATCTGGACCTGCTGGCTGTTTCGGCGGGGCCTGGGTCGTTTACCGGGGTGCGCATTGGTATTTCTTGTGTAAAGGGACTGGCCTTTCCGCAAAATAAGCCGTGCTGTGGCGTGTCGGTTTTACAGGCGATGGCCGAAAATTTGGCGCATATGGATGGCCTGGTGTGTGCCGTGATGGATGCCCGGTGCCGCCAGGTGTACCAGGCGCTGTTCCGGGTGAAAAACGGAGAAGTAACCCGTCTGTGCGAAGACCGGGCGGTTACTTTGACCCAGTTGCGGGAAGACCTGGAAAAAATGGGCGGTTCTTTTGTCCTGGTAGGGGATGGCGCCAAACTGTGTATGCAGGCGCCGGAACTTGCCGGTCTTTCGCTGCAAGTAGCGCCGGAACCGCTGCGCATGCAGCGGGCCAGCGGGGTAGCCCTGGCTGCCGCCAAAGCTTTTAAAGAGGGAAAAACGGTTTCAGCCGAAGAGCTTTTGCCGGTGTATCTGCGCCTGCCGCAGGCACAGCGGGAACTGAAAAAACGAATGGAGGGCGCAAGATCATGATCGCACTGGGAGCCGACCACGGCGGATATAAAATTAAGGAAGCTGTCAAAGCGTATTTACAGCAGCAGGGCATTCCGTATAAGGATTTTGGTACCGATTCGGAAGAATCGGTGGACTATGCCGTTTTTGCGGCGCGCGTGGCTCACAGTGTGGTGTCGGGCGAATGCGAAAAGGGCATTTTGTGCTGCGGAACCGGTATTGGTATTTCCATGGCCGCCAACAAAGTGAAGGGCATTCGGGCAGCGGTAT
>CAJKJS010000249.1 GCA_905200265.1 uncultured Oscillospiraceae bacterium | reverse complement strand
AGAGGGAGAAGGGTTCCGAATCGTCCAAAACCCGCTGTTTTCCCCAAAAAAACCAGTAAGAAAGCGGAAAAAAACGGCGGAGTTTTGTGTTCTTCCCGGGGGAAAGTGATTGCTGTTTTTTAAAGAATATGATATACTAAAAATCAAACTGTGCAGTTTCGGAAGAACCCATTGTTTTCTTTCCGCCGCTGTGTTGAAATCAGACAGAGAGAAGGAGCGAAAGCTGTGATACTGAACGAACAGAGCATGGAACTGGTCAACCTCGTCAAAGAATTTGTCGATAACGAGATCATTCCCCATGCGGCCGAGTACGAAAAGAAAAACGAATTCCCCGAAGAAATTTTGGACAAGGCCTTGGATATGGGTCTGGGTGCGCTGTGCCTGCCCGAAGAACTGGGCGGCCTGGGCATTGACAACGTCACGATGTTTGCCATTGCCGAAGAACTGGCCCGCGGGGATCTGGGCATTGCGACCACGCTGATCGCCAACTGCCTGGCTTCTTTCCCGGTACTGATTGCCGGCAACGACGAACAGAAAAAAATGTGGTTCGATATCATGCAGGAAAAGAAATACGCAGCTTTCTGCCTGACGGAACCCAACGCCGGTTCGGATGCCAGCGGCATGCAGACCACGGCTGTCAAAGACGGCGATGATTATGTGATCAACGGCACCAAGTGCTTTATCACCAACGGCGGTATTGCCGGGATCTACACCGTGCTGGCTGTGACCAACCGCGACAAAGGCATCATGGGCCTGACGGCCTTTATCGTGGAACGCGACCGCGAAGGCGTTTCCATCGGTAAAGAAGAAGATAAAATGGGTATGCGCCTGTCGAACACCTGCGAAGTGATCTTCGACAACGTGCGGGTACCGAAAGATCATGTGCTGGGTCGTGAAGGCCGCGGCTTTAAGTATATCATGCAGACGCTGGACCACTCCCGTCCTGGCATTGGTGCTTTTGGCGTGGGTATTGCCCGCCGCGCTCTGGAAATCGCCACGGCTTACAGCCGCGAACGCAAGCAGTTTGGCAAAGCGATTTGCAACTTCCAGGCTGTACAGTTCATGCTGGCTGATATGGCGATGGAAACCGAAGCAGCTCGTCAGCTGTATCTGCACTGCGCACAGCTGATGGATGCCGGTCAGCCCTATACCATGGAAGCGGCTATGGCCAAAACCAAGGGCAGCGACGTATCCGTCAAAGCGGCTCTCGACGGATTGCAGGTCATGGGCGGCTACGGCTACATGCGCGAATATCCCATGGAAAAACTGGTGCGCGATTCCAAGATTCTGCAGATCTATGAAGGCACCAACCAGATCCAGCGTTCGGTTATTGCCAACCAGCTGCTCAAAAAGATTAAATAAGCCGAAAACGCAGGACTGTACCAAACGGAGGAACTACCATGAATATTCTGGTTTGTATCAAGCAGGTGCCTGATACCACCGCGATTAAGATCGACCCCGTCAAACACACCCTGATCCGGGACGGCGTGCCCAGCATTGTGAGCACGTTTGACGCTTATGCGTTGGAAGTGGCTTCCCGCATGAAAGATAAGGACAAGCAGAGCCGGATCACCGTGCTGTCCATGGGGCCGGAACAGGCGAAAAATGCCCTGAAAGAATGCATCAGTAAAGGTGCTGACGAAGCGTACCTGGTCAGCGACCGGGTCTTCGGCGGTTCCGATACCTTAGCCACGAGCTATATTCTGTCGGGTGCTATCAAGATGCTGGAAGAAAAGAATGGCGCGCCCTTTGACCTGATTTTCTGCGGAAAACAGGCTATCGACGGCGACACCGGCCAGGTGGGCCCCGAAATTGCCCAGCATCTGGACCGCGCGCTGCTCACC
The DNA here is from genome assembly GCA_905200265.1 of uncultured Oscillospiraceae bacterium. Lineage (GTDB taxonomy): Bacteria > Bacillota > Clostridia > Oscillospirales > Acutalibacteraceae > Heritagella. The sequence goes on along the minus strand of CAJKJS010000249.1, from coordinate 1,439 downwards.
TATGCCAGCGACGCTGTGATGGAAGACGGCAAACTGAAGGTTAAGCGCGAAAGTGATGAAGGCTACGATTATCTGACGGCCGACCTGCCCGCCGTGATTACCGTGGTGAAAACCGCATATGAACCCCGGTATCCGTCCCTGAAGGGCAAAATGGCCGCGAATAAAGCCGTGATTCCCACCCTGACGTCTCAGGATCTGTCCGGGCTGGATCTCGCTCGTTGTGGTCTGAAGGGTTCGCCCACGAAGGTGCGCGGCACCTTTACCCCCACCCATGAAAAGAATGGGCAGAAGATCGAAGCACAGACCGGTGATGAAGCCGGCCGCACGCTAGTCAAGCTGCTCAGCCAGGCCAAGCTGATCGGATAAGGGGGAAACATCATGAGTTTTGAAAACTACAAGAACCTGTGGGTTCTGATCGAGACCGAAGAAAATACGGCCAAGAATGTGGGCTATGAACTGCTGACGCCGGGCCGTCAGCTGGCCGACAAACTGGGCGAAGAGCTGGTCGCTGTGGTCATCGGCGGCCAGGTGGAAGATGTGGCGAAAAAAGCCATTGCGTATGGCGCCGACAAAGCCATTCTGGTGGAAGGCGACGAATATTATCAGTATTCGTCCGACGCCTGCACCTACGCGCTGGCGGAACTGATCAATAAGTACCAGCCCTCTTCCGTGCTCATTGGCGCTACCAATAACGGCCGTGATGTGGCTCCCCGTGTGGCGGCCAAAATTGGCACTGGTTTGACGGCAGACTGCACCGAACTGGGCATTGACGAAGAAACCGGCAATATCGCCTGGACCCGTCCGGCCTTTGGCGGTAACCTGATGGCGAAAATCCTGTGCCCCGACAACCGGCCCCAGATGGGCACCGTGCGTCCCGGTGTGTTCAAAAAGAGCATGCCCGACGACGGCCGTACCGGTGAAATCGTGCGGGAAGATATCCACATTGATCCGGCCAACATTCGCGTGCACCTGCTGGAACGCGTGAAGGAAGTGGCCCAGGCGGTGAACCTGGAAGAAGCCGAAATTATCGTGGCCGGTGGCCGTGGCGTAAAATCGGCAGAAGGTTTTGCCGCGATTCAGAAGCTGGCCGATGCACTGGGTGCAACGGTGGGGGCTTCCCGTGCAGCGGTAGACGCTGGCTGGATTCCTCATGCGCACCAGGTGGGTCAGACCGGTAAGACGGTTTCGCCCAAACTGTATATTGCCTGCGGTATTTCCGGGGCGATTCAGCACCTGGCCGGTATGAGCGGTTCGGATACCATCGTGGCGATTAACCGCGATCCGGAAGCGCCGATTTTCCAGGTGGCCGATTATTCCATTGTGGGAGACCTGTTCGAAGTGATTCCCGCTATGGTGGAAGAAATCGAAAAACTGAAGGCGTAAGGAAACGCCTAGCTATAGGAGGAAGACCTTTTAGGTCTTCCTCTTTTTTTCTAAAA
>CAJKJS010000248.1 GCA_905200265.1 uncultured Oscillospiraceae bacterium | reverse complement strand
AGCAAACGGAATGAGCACCGCCGCTGTCAAACTGGGCCACACCAGAAACAATTTTTTCTGAATGCCCAACGCTGTCAGCAGTTCCCAAATGGAAACGCCGGCAATTAGTGCAATCGCAATGTTCAGTCCCATAGGGAACGATTCATTGAACAAAACAATGGCGGCAGCAAACAAAATGATTACCGCGCCGGAAAGAATCCGTTGCTTCACGAGCAAAACCCCTTTCACGTTGAAATTGGGTAGCACTCCCGGTTTTCCGGGCTTTTTAGGTTTCGTCCACCCCGCCAAATCGCCGGTGGCGCAAACAATAATTGTCCAGCGCCTGTTCCAGGTCTTCGGGAGTGAAATCCGGCCATAGAATATCCGATACCACGTATTCCGTATAGGCCGATTGCCACAAAAGGAAATTGCTCACCCGCATTTCCCCGCTGGGGCGAATAATCAGATCGGGGTCCGGTTGACCGGCCGTATATAACCGGCCGGCAATAGCCGCTTCGTCAATGGCATCAGGCGTTAGAATCCCCTTTTGCACATCGCGGCATAAAGCCTGCACCGCATGAACGATTTCGGCGCGTCCACCGTAGTTCATGGCAATATTCAGCACCATGCCCGTACGGTTTTTGCATACCTGTTTCGTTTCTTCGATGAGTTTTTGCAGTTTGGGGGAAAAGGCGGTGGTATCGCCGATAAAGCGCACTTTGATATTTTCGTCCAGAAAATCCCGCAGAGATTCTTCCAGGTACTGCTGGAATAGGCGCATCAGTGCCCCCACTTCCGTTTTGCTGCGTTTCCAGTTTTCGGTGGAAAACGCATACACCGTCAGGTATTCAATTCCAATCGATGCGCAGTACCGTGTGATTTTTTTAAAATTCTGGGCGCCCACCGTGTGCCCCGCCGAACGCGGTAACCCGCGTTTCTGGGCCCAACGGCCGTTGCCGTCCATAATAATACCCACGTGCCGGGGCAACCTGCGCAGGCTGCGATCCAGCACCGGGGGAGTCTGGACTTCTTGTGCCATATGTTCCTCCGGTTTTCCTTTTCCCGTCCGGCGTACCGGTTACAGGCTCATCAGTTCCTGTTCTTTCTTTTCGTTGATCGAATCGATCATCTTGACATACCGGTCGGTCAGATCCTGCACTTTCTTGTCGCCCTGCTTCTGATCGTCTTCCGTCAAGTCCCCGTTTTTCTTCATAGCTTTGAGCTTATCGTTGGCATCGCGGCGGATGGAGCGCACGGCAATTTTGCTTTCTTCGCACATTTTCGCGATATCTTTTACCAGCATCCGGCGGCGGTCTTCCGTCAGCGGCGGGAAGATCAAACGAATGGTGGTGCCGTCGCTCTGGGGGTTCACACCCAGGTCGCTTTTCTGAATGGCGTGTTCAATCAGACGGGTTACGCTCTTATCCCAGGGCTGAATCACCAGCACCCGTGCTTCTGTAACGGAAACGGCTGCCAACTGGTTAATCGCAGTAGGAGCGCCGTAGTAGTCTACTTTGATCTTATCGAGCACCGCGGGATTCGCACGCCCAGCGCGGATTTCGCTGAGTTCCTTTTCCAGCACGGAAACGGATTTCTTCATTTTTTCTTCGGCTCTTGCCAGAACTTCTTTCATACTTCGGTTCACCTTTCTTCTTTCGGCCAGGGGCCGTTCTTTTTGGGGAGAATCAGCCGGTCACCAGGGTGCCCACATCTTCGCCGCACACAGCGTGTACGATGTTTTCTTCGTCTTCAATGCTGAACACCAGAATGGGCAGGTGATTATCACGGCACAGGGAGGCAGCGGTGCTGTCCATCACTTTCAGGTTGTGGGCCAGCACATCGTCAAACGAAACGGTTTCGTACCGTTTGGCATTGGGGTTCACTTTGGGGTCGCTGTCATATACCCCGTCGACCATGGTGGCTTTCAGCACCACGTCGGCATCAATTTCCGCTGCACGCAGTGCCGCAGCGGTATCAGTGGAGAAAAACGGATTGCCCGTACCGCAGCCAAACACTACCACGCGCCCTTTTTCCAAATGACGCACAGCACGGTTGCGGATATACGGTTCGGCGACCTGCTGCATAGCAATGGCCGTCTGGACCCGCACTTCCAGCCCTTCTTGTTCCAGGCCGTCAGCCACACCCAGGGCATTGATCACCGTAGCGAGCATACCCATATGGTCAGCCCGGGTACGGTCCATGCTGCCGCTGGAACGGCCACGCCAGAAGTTGCCGCCGCCCACGACAATACCCACCTGCACGCCGAGATCCACCACTTTTTTGATGGGACGGCAGATGCGCTGCACCGTTTCAAAGTCAATGCCGTGGCCAGCCTGACCAGCCAGGGATTCGCCGCTGAGCTTTAATAAGATCCGTTTATATTTTGGTTCCATGGAAAAAGGCACTCCCTTACAAACCGTATTTTTTTCTATTCTACAATAAAGGCGGGGCAAAGTAAACACCTTTCCCCGAAAATCGCCGCAAACTTTCCCCATTCCGGAAAGCCGCTATACACCAGCCGGAGGTGTTTCTGAAAGTCGGCATTGCTTTTTCCATTCTCCCGGGGAAAGCCCCGTGCGGCGGCGGAAAAGCCGGGCAAAGTAACTGGGATCATCCACCCCGGCAGCCCGGGCTGCTTCCGCTACAGTGGCTCCAGACCGCAAAAGCGACGCCCCGCAGGACACTTTTGCTTCCTGCACATAGCCATTGACCGTCAGCCCCGTATATTGCCGGAAAAGCCGGCATAAATAGGGCGCCGAGAGTCCGAACCGCCGGCACAATGCCGGCAGCGTCACTTCTTCTTCTTTATCAAAATGCCCACTGAGAAAAAATAAAATACGCCGCACCGTATCAAACCCTGCCGGGGCGGGAGTCTCCCCGGCTACCGGCGGGCACGCCCGATAAAGATGGGTGAATATACGCAGCATATCCCCCCGGCAGGCCGTCTGCCACCCGGGACGGGCGGCGGCATATTCCCCCAGCAAGTGGTCAAACAGCGCCATGACCGCACCGTCCTGCCGGACCGTTAACGCGTGGGACCCTCCTCTTGCGAACCGGCGCTGTAGCCCGTCTTCTTCCGCTGCGAGGAAATCCGGAGATACCTGTAGAATATAATGCTCACTCTTTGGCAGAAATAACCGCCCTCGATGGGGCAGGAAACCGGGCACCACCCCTACGTCTCCCGGGTACAGCCAGTGGGAATCCTGCCCGCCATAGAGCAAAACTCCTCCGCTTATCACATAATAAAACTCAATGGCTTCGTGCCAATGCAGGCCACAGCCTGCCTCGCTTTTTTCGTGCACCATGTGCAGC
>CAJKJS010000247.1 GCA_905200265.1 uncultured Oscillospiraceae bacterium | reverse complement strand
AACAGTAAAATGTAATAGGGTGAAGTCATTATGAAACGAGAAACCGAGAAATTTGATTTCAGCGAATTTGGCCGTGCTATTAAAGCAGCCCGCAAGGCAAAAGGAATTTCGCGGAATCAACTGGCGGACAAGTTGCACATAGCGCCCCGTTATATTGCATCCATTGAAAATAGTGGGCAGCACCCGAGCTTGCAAATTTTTTATGAGCTGGTTACCTTTTTGGAAGTATCGGTGGATGCCTTTTTCTTTCCCGATCAGCAACCGGGCAAATCTACCCAGCGGCGTCAGCTCGACAGCCTTCTGGATACAATGAACAGCCGGGAATTGATAATTATGGCCGCAACGGCCCGGGGCATTTGGGAAGCGCGCGACACGGAAAAAACAAACTAGGGAGGCAGAAACATGAACCCGTATTTGCCGCTGGATTGTTATATCCCCGACGGAGAACCGCATGTTTTTGGGGACCGTGTGTATGTGTATGGGTCCCAAGATGTATTTGGCCGGGAGGATTACTGTGATACAAAATACCGGGTGTTTTCCGCGCCGGTGCATGATCTTCAGCACTGGACGGACCATGGGATTTCCTTTTCGGTTCATGGACCGGATACAGCCCTGCCCGGAAATGAAAAACCTTTGTATGCACCCGATGTCGTAGAAAAAGACGGGACATACTACCTGTTCTTTTGCTTGTCCGATGGGTATGAAGGGGTAGCGGTGAGTGACCGCCCGGAAGGGCCGTTTACCGATCCTGTACAATTGTGTTATCCGCCGGATGTAAACGATGGGAAGCCGCTTTGCCATATTGACCCGGCGGTGTTCCGCGATGACGACGGGCAGGTGTATCTATATTGGGGGCAAGTTCATGCGCAGGCAGCACGCCTGACACCGGACTTGCGGCATATAGAACCCGGCACGTACCAGTGGGGCATTCTTGATGAAGAGCGGCACTTTTTCCATGAAGGCAGTTCGGTACGGAAACGTAACGGAATCTATTATTACATTTATTGCAGTATTCGCACAGGGCGGGCCACCAGCATGGATTATGCCACATCGGATTCGCCGCTGGGGCCGTTCACGTACCGGGGAACCATTGTCGAAAATGCCGATTGTGACCCATGTTCCTGGAATATTCACGGTTCCATAACAGAGATTGATGGGCAGTGGTATGTTTTTTATCACCGTTCCAGCAATCACAGCTATTTTGCCCGTCGGGCCTGCGTGGAGCGCATCACGTTTGAAGAAGATGGGTCGATTCGTCCGGTTGTGGGTACCAGTATGGGGTTTGAAACGTGCCTGCCGGCTGAACGGATTTTGCCGGCTCCGGCCTTGTGTTCTTTAAAGGGTGGATGCTATTTAACCCAGCTGGATAATAGCGCGCAAGCGCTGGTGAATATTACGGCCGGATGCCAGGGGATCTACCGGTATCTGACTTTTACTGGAGAGGAAACACGCGGCCGTATACGGCTGCAATCACCGGCAGGCGGATGTTTGGTAATTAAAGCGGATGGGGAAGAATGGGGCCGTGTACAATTGCAAGCAGGCGACTGGCACACGGAAGAATTTGCGATTACCAGCCGGCCCGGAACTTTTGCTATTACCCTTTCTTTTGAAGAAGGGGACCAGATTGCCATGACCACAATTCAGTTTTTGACGTAAAGCCCCTTTTTATATCGATTGGGCTACTTAGGATGGAGTTGTATAAGGGAAGAGGATGAAAAATGATCAGGGCACTGATTGTGGATGATGAAAAAATGACGCGCAATGGACTAGTGCGTCATATCAAGTGGGAACAGCTGGGGGTGGATGAAGTACAAACAGCGGCATCGTCCAATGAGGCGTTGCAAATGCTGGATACACTTCACCCCGACCTGGTTATTTCCGATATTCGTATGCCTGGCATGAACGGCGTGGAACTATGCCAGGAAATTCGCCGGCGCCAGCCTCATTGCCAAATTATTTTTTTGACCGCGTACTCCGATAAAGAATATCTGAAAGCTGCCATTGAAATTGGGGCGTTGGGATACGTGGAAAAACCGGTTGTTCCCGGAGAAGTGGAAGACGAGATCATCAAAGCCGTAAAAATGATCCGGCAGCTGCAGAATATGCAGGATAAAAACCGACTGGAACTGACCTTGCAAGACAGCCGGTCGGTTCTTTGCCAGCGCATTGCGCTGGAACTCACGACAGATCCCCTCAATGACATGCGCGTACGCAGTATGAAAGCGCTTGGTATGTTTCAAAAAGCCAAAGAAGTGTACCGGGTATGTCTGATCCAGAGCAGCAGTCCTATGGAAAACATGAACCGGTTGATTGAAAGCCTGGCCCACATGTTGGAGGAAAGCGGTACCCAGTTGCCGGAATATTACCTCGTGCAAAAAAACAGCGTGTGCCTGGTGATGTTGATCGGGACAGACAAGGAAGAGGACTTAAAAGGGGAGCAGAGCCTGCTGATGCAGATTTTGCAACAGTGTGCCGAATACTTGTTTGAAAAAAGGCGGTTTTTTGTATCGGCCGGTTGTGTGGCTCATTCGCTGGGTGAATTGCCTCAGTCGTACCGGACAGCCGTTATGGCGCTGCAAAAATTGTTTTATTATGGGTATGGCCGGACGGCGTGTTTTGACCATATGCAGCTAAGCCGTACATTGCATACAGACCCGGCTCTCTTTGAACAATATCGGATGGCCCTGCAAACCAGGGAAGTACCGGTTGCCATGGAAGCCGAACAGCATATGTACTCTTTTTTGCAGTCCCAAAGCGATGTGCTGCCCAACTTAGTGCGGGAAGAATACAATAAATTGACTCACGAACTGCTAACATTAGCAGAAAAAGAAGGCACTCTATCTCATGTGCTGGAAGGTAGGGGATTGAGCGAATATTATCGCCGTGTGGGTACCATGGAAACCCTGCATGGATTGCACGATGAATTGCGCCGGCTATTACAACTTTTTTTCCAGGATCGCCAGTTTACAAAGGTGTACAATGTATCGGTCATGCAGGTGCTGCACTATATTCACCGGCATTACAGTGATGAAAACCTGTCGGTGAAAAAATTAGCGGAACAGGTGTTTTTAACACCTACGTATCTGTCGAACCTCTTTAAACAGGAAGTCGGAAAAACCATTGGACAGTATATTACCGAAGTGCGAAGCGAACGCTCCAAGGAACTTTTGCGGGATAAGCGTTTTAAACTGTACCATGTGGCTCAGCAAGTTGGGTACAGCGATTCCAACTATTATGCCAAAGCTTTTAAAAAGCAGACAGGCTGTACGCCTTCGGAATACAGGGAGAAATGGATGTGA